>JBBQFU010000086.1:0-31465 GCA_038322185.1 Haliangiales bacterium | reverse complement strand
CACTGCAGCGAAGTTGATTCGACACAAGCGACCACAGCGAGGGCGCACGCCGCCACCAGAACCACCGATTTCATGTCCGCATCATACGCTCAGCGAAGCGACAGGCGGGCGTCGAGCTGCTCGAGGAGCTCGATGATCTGCACCATCTTGTTCGCGAGCACCGTGTCGCTCGCGCGCTGATCGACGGCCGCGCTGACCACGGGAACCAGCGTGCTCTCGATGCGGCGCACCTGCGCGAGCAGCCACTCGGCATTCGCGTTGGTGTGATCGTCGAGCTTCGCGTCGCCGTTCGACTGGGCAGCGACCGCGCTCTGGGCGGCGGCGGCCATCGTGACAGACTGACGATGCAGGCCCTCGGCGAGCGCGTCGAGGCGAGGCGCGAGCCAGGCCTGCGGATCGCGACCGGCCATGTCGGTCATCGTCTTGCGCGCGGCCTGGATCATCACCTCGCGCAGCTGGCGCAGCTCGTTGGTGACCTCGAGGCTCCCCTTGGGATCGGCGAGCGCCGCGCGGATCGCGCCGAGCTCGGTGCCGAGACCGTCGAGGGTTCCCATGAGGCGCACGACCGGATCGGTCTCGGAGCCGCCGAGCCGGCGCTTGCGCTGCAGCTCGCCCTTGATGTCATTCCAGCGGGCTTGCTGCTCGGGCGTCGCGCGGCCTCGCAGCTCGGCGAGCTTGAGCAAGTTCTGCTCTGCAGCGGTTGTGAGGGTCTGCGACTCGCCACGGTAGTGATCGTCGACGAGGCTCTCGAGCTCGGCCGCGGTCATCGCAGCGACGGCCTTCTCGGCGATCTTGTTCATGTTGCGGTAGGAGCCCTGCAACTTGAACGGTGGCTCGGTGCGATAGGAGTCGGACTGCGCGGCCGAGCGGATGTACTCCGCGTTGACCTTGAGCAGCGTGCCCTGGGCGACGAACAGGTGCCGCAGCACGGTGAGGATCTCCTCGAGCTCGACACCCGCGTAGCCGTGCGAGAGCTCGGTCGTCGGTATCTGCTCGCCCTTCGCCATGCGGATGATCTTGTAGACATCGCCCAGGTCGCGCGTGGCGAGCGGCGCGAGGGTCGGGTTCGAGGTCAGCGCATTCTCGAGGAACGAGAGACCGAACGCGTCGCTCTTGCCGGACAGCACATCACCGAGGTTGTAGACGTCGGCGCGGTTCGCGAGCATGTCCGGGATGCGGAACGTCTCGCCGCTCTCGGTGTACGGGTTGCCGGCCATGACCACGCAGAACTTCTTGCCGCGCAGATCGTAGGTGCGCGTCTTGCCGCGCCAGACACCTTCGATCTTGCGCTGCGCGTCGCACAGCGAGATGAACTTCTGCAGCAGCTCGGGCGAGGTGTGCTGGATGTCGTCGAGGTAGAGCATCACGTTGGTGCCCATCTCGAGTGCGAGGCTGACCTTCTCGATCTCCTGGCGCGAGGTCGCGTTCGGCGCCTCGGTGGGATCGAGCGATGTCACGTCGTGACCGAGTGCGGGACCGTTGACCTTGACGAATGCGAGGCCCAGGCGCGCGGCCACGTACTCCATCAGCGTGGTCTTGCCGTAGCCCGGCGGGGAGACGAGCAGCAGCATGCCCATCTGATCGGTGCGCTTGTTGGCGCCCGCGGCACCGAGCTGCTTGGCGAGGTTCGCGCCGACGAGCGGCAGGTAGGCCTGATCGATGAGCTGGTTGCGAACGAACGACGAGATCACCCGCGGCTTGAGCTCGTCGATGCGCAGGCGAGCACGCTCGCGATCGGCAATCTCGCGGCGCAGGGTACGGTAGGCACGGAAGCGCGGCACGACCTCGCTGCGGAACCGCTCGAGGCGCGCGGTCAGCTCGTCGAGCTGGACGTCGAGGACGCCGTCCTTGATGCGCGGATGGCGGCCGAGCAGGCCGGTGACGCTCGCGGCGATCACGGCACTCGAGCGCTCGCGCGTGAGGCCCGGCGTCGCGACGATCGCGGCGGCTTCGATCGCGCTGCGCGACGCAGCCGCGTCGCTGCGCAAGCCGGGACTTGCCGCGTCCACGGGGTTGGCGCCCTTGCGCGTCACGACACCGTCGATCCACGCCTTGGCCAGCGCGAACGCAGCACCGGGGACGGAGCGCAGATGGCGGATGTCGTCCTCGAACGCGATGCGTGCACCGCGAGCATCGAGCTCGGTGATTAGCGCCTCGACGAGCGTGGTGGCCGCGCCACTCGCGACGAAGCGGGGCGTGGTCGCTGCGAGCTCGCGCACGAGGTAGGTCGCGGCGAGGCCGGCATCGCCTGCCGAGAGGCCACATGCGACGAGCACCGGGTTCTGCGCGACGAACGTACGCAGCGCATCGGCGATCTCGGTCGCGAGCTGGATGCGGCCGCCGCGATCACCGAGCACGTCGGCGAGCTTGGCGAGGCTCTGCGCCGCGCGGTGCCAGCGGACACGCGCGTCGGCGTCCGTGGCATCGCTGCCCCAGAACATCACCGCGAGCGCACGGGCAGGGGAGGCGTACGCGAGCAGGCCCGCACCTTCGCGCATCGCGAGCAGGCGCTCGAGGATCTTCGAGGCGTCGACGTCGTGCACGCCACGCTCGTAGCCTTCGTCGTAGCGCTCCTGCGCGACCTGCCCGAGCACCTTTGGCAGGGTCTCGGTGCGTACCGCGTCGTGGAGCGCGTCGAGCGTCAGCGTGCCGACGTTGGCCTCGGCATCGGCGAGCACGGAGGCCGCGAGGTATTCGCCACGATAGACGTGCTCGGTCTCGCTCGGCAGATCCTGGTTCCACAGGTCCTTCGAGGCGATCAGCTGATCGTCGACGATTGGCTCGTAGAAATCGGTACCGGCGAGGTGGATCGCGAGGCCGTCCTCGTGTGGCACGATCATCAGCTCGAGCGGCTGCGTGTTGACGGTGAATCGGTGCTCGCCGAACTTGATCAGCTCGCCGCCGCCCTCGAACAGATCGGCGCGGTCACGCTGGCCACGCAGTGCGTCCTGCCGCGCGGTCTTGAGCTTGGCGTCGAGCTCGTCGGCCTTGACGGTGTCCCCGATGCTGCCGAGCTCCTTCGCGATCTCGCGCAGCTTGGCGACCATCGCGTCGGACGCGAAGTACGCGTTGACCTCGTCGGAGGTTGCGAGCGCGGCGCCACGACGCGCGACACCCTCGAGGATGCGATGCGCGGCCTTCTGGAGGTTGGCCGACCGGCGCTGGCGCTCGGCGGCGAGCTGTTGCTTGCGCGCGCCGACGGCATCGACGAGCTCCTCGCGCTTGGTCGCGAGCTCCGACGTCAGCTCCTCGACGTCGGCGAACCGGCCCTCGAGCTCCTCGACCTGGACGAGCAGGCGCGTGAGCTCCTGGTCGCAGCGATCCGGCGTGTCGCACTGCGCGAGCGCCGACGCGACGCTCTGCGACAGCAGCTTGACCTGTGCGCCGAACTCCGCGCGGCCTTCCTTGGTCGCGAGCTCGCGGTAGCGGCCCTCGATCACGGCACGCGCACGGTTCACGTGGCCAAACGCGTCGGTGATGTTCTCGAGGATCGACGTGCGCTGCGTGGTGTCGTCGATCTTGAGCGAGCCGATCACATTGCCGAGCAGGTCGAGCCCCGACGCGACCTGGTCGATCTTCTCGCGCGCCGGCTTCACCGCGATCGCAGACGTGAGCGAGGCGATGCCCTCGGCGGCCTGATCCGCAGCGGCGACGAGATCGCCGAATGCCTGGCCCTTCGCGAGCAGCGTCACGCAATCGGAGGTCACGCGATCGAATGCGACACCGACCTCGGCCTCGAGTGCGGTGATCCGCGCGACATCGATGAACCGGATCTCCGTCTTGGAGATCAACTGACCGCGCAGCGTGCGCAGCTTGGTCAGGCCCTCGAGGAACGGGTCGACGCGATCCCAACCTTCGGAGCGCGTGGCCTTGATCGTCTCGGCGACCTGCGCCTCGGCATCGACGAGTGCCTGCGCGGCGGCCGCCTCGAGCGCGACGACCTTCTCGTACTCGTCGAGGATCAGCTTCGCGGTCTCGCGGACGCTGGTGACCGCAGACTTCAGATCGCCGGTGTCGGCGTGGCCGAGCCAGTAGTAGGCGTCGACGGCGCGCGTACCGAGCGCCATGATGTCCTCGAACGTGACGCGACCGGGCTTGTCGACGCCGGACAGGCGCGCGATCGACAGCGCATCGGACAGGCCGCGCACGAGGTCGGCGTTGCCGACCTTCGCGAGATAGCTGTTGTCCGTCGGAACGCTCGCCGCGTGCTCGGCGGACGTGAACGGCGTCTGCCACACCTGCATCGGGTGCACGCGCGTCGGCTCGGCCGAAGCGGCGCGCATCACGACCATGCGGCCATCGGCGAACAGCGAGTAGCCGGCGCACGTGATCGGCGCGGCGACGTCCTTGTTGATCAAGTTGTACGGGTAGAGCAGATACGAGCCGTCACGCCCGCGCTGATAGACGTAGAGCACGTCCTCGCCGTTCGGCGACGGCAGCACGCGCTCGAGCACGTAGTCAGTGTGGTCGCCGTCGAACTTCTTGTAGACGCCACCGACGAGCATGTAGCCGCCGGGGAAGATGACGCCGTGATCCTCGGGCAGGCTGCGGCAGCCCTGCCCGATGCCATCGGCGCGCACGACCTTGCTCGACCGCGTGTCGAACACGAGGTATCGCCAGGTCTCCTCGCGGAACGGCAGCATCTTGAGCAGCACGAGGCCGCCCGGCTTGCCGAGCTGCACGAACGAGATGCGCGCATCGTCGAGTGACTGGTTGAGATCGTCGACGGGCTCGGAGTACACGCCCTTGCCGGTCTCGGTGTTGTTCTCGACCTTGATCGTGAGGTCGCCGTGCACGCACTCGACGAACAGCGTGTCGAGCAGGTTGTAGTGCGGGTGCTTGCCCGAGACCTGATGGTCGCGGTTCACCTCGCGCCACTCGAAGTCGTACGCGGGCGGCGCGAGGGCGGCGTGATCGCGATCGCCGCGATCGTCGACATACACGATGCGGCCGTCGGGCTCGATGCGCCAGCGCAGGACCTTGATGTCCTTCCACGACGCACCGGCCTGGAACACGGCGAGCAGCTGGGTGTCTCGCTTGACCAGCTGGATCAGCCGCGCGTCGCGGTAGTAGCGGTACAGGTTTGCGAAGTCGCGCTCGAGCTCGGGTCCCGTCAGGAATCCACCAAGTGCATCGAGTGGCAGCGCGCTGGTGTCGAAGCCGCCTTCGGCCGTTGGCGCGAAGCGATGCAGCGCGAGGACGTCCGAGATCTTGGTCTCCGACTTGAGCCCGAGGAAGACGTTGAGACCGAGCAGCAGGTGACCGTTGATCTCGACGATGTCGACGGGCGCGCAGTTGTGCTCGCTGCGCACTCGCTCGGTCGCGACGAGCTGCGGCTCGGTCGCACCGAAGATCGTCTTGCGGCGCTGGTTCAGCCCCTCGGCGCGGGTCGCGAGGTCTTTGCCCGCGGCGACCAGGCGCGCGCGGAGGACCTCGTAGTTGCCGCCGGTGAGGGCGGCATCCACGTCGGAGGGCTTGCCAGTGTCGGGCTTGCTCGGTACGGCCATGGACTGGACCTTGGCCTCAGCTCACCTTGTGGCTGTCGATGCCGAGAGACCGGGCCTTCTCGAGGAGGGCCTGCAGCGCATTGCGCTTGGTGTCATCCGCACCGACCAGGAGCTGACCGAGCACCGCAGCGATCGTCAGGTTCTTCACCGAATCCGACGAGCCGGCTGCGGAGCGGATCATGTCCTTCACGTCCTCGATGAGGAGCGGGCCGTTGCCGTTGAGGCGGTCACCGAGGACGTTCTGCACGACCTCGGAGCTACCGACGACGCCGTCGATCGACGTGCCGAGCGACACCGCCTTGACGAAGCGGTCGAAGAACTGACCGTCGCCGCCGACGATCTTGATGTCGGCCTTGCCCATCGCAGCCGCCATGACGTTGGCGCTCTGCTCGGTCATCTGCACGCGAGCCTTGAGGGTCTCGAGTGCGACCTGGCGATCCATGTCGAGGCGCATGCGGAACTCCTCGTGCTCGCGGGCGTTGCCCTCGAGCGCCTTCATCGCGTTCGCCTTCTCGGCGATGCCGCGGGCCTCGGCGAGCATGCGCTTCTCGATGGCACCGGCGTCGGCCTCGCGGGCCGCGACTTCAGCGAGCAGGAGCTCGCGCTTGCCGATGGCGGTCGCGATGCCGGTCTTCTCGATCGCGGCAGCTTCTGCCTCACGGCCCTGCGCCTCGGCCATCGCCTTACGACGGACGTTCTCGGCGATCATGGTGCCTTCGCGGTCGGAGACCTGGATTTGCGCGTCACGCACGCGCGCCTCGGTCAGACCGAGCTTCTCGATGGCGACAGCATCGGCTTCCTTGACGCGGACGTTCGCCAGACCCTCGGCCGCAGCTTCGGCCTGCGTACCCTCGGAGCGGCGGATCATGGCGCGCGCCTCCTTGTCGGACGCCTCCATCGCCGCGTCGGCCAGGATGATCTGGCGCTTGGCGTGAGCCGTCGCGACCTGCTGCTCGGCTTCGGCCTTCTTGATGTCCTTGATGAACAGTTCCTGCGCCGCGGCCTCGGCGGCCGTGATGGTCACGTTCTTGTGGCGCTGCGCCTCGGAGTTCGTGCGCAGGTCCTTGATCGCTTCCTCTTCGACGGCGACCGTCTTGTCGACCGCAACGCGGGCGCGGATGATGTCGGCGATCGCGCGCTTCTCGGCCTCGACGACCTTGTTCATCTCGATCGAGCCGAGCTCGACCTCGCGGCGGCGAATCACTTCCTCGAGATCGTGCGCCTTCGCAACGCGCACCTTCTCGACCTCGACCTCACGGATGCGGCCCTGCTCGGAGACCTGCACCGAGCGCAGCTTCGCCTGCTCGGCGGTCTGAATGCCTTCCTCGGCGCGCTGGCGCTCGATGTGCGTGCGCTTCTCCTCGTCGAGGCGGAACCGGTTCGCTTCGTTCTCCTCGCGGGCGACCGCGACGGCGACTTCCTTGTTCTTCTTCGCCTCGGCCTCGGCCTGGGCCTGCTCGAAGCGATACATCGCTTCCTGCGCGGTCAGATTCTGCTTACCGATCTCCATCTTCTCGCGCTGCTTGAGCTCGTTGGTGTCGATGTTCGCGCGCGTGGTGATGTCGGTGATCTTCTTGATGCCGAGCGCATCGAGCACGTTGTGCGGATCGAGGACGTCGATGGGCGTCTGCTCGAGGTAATCGATCGCGGCGTCCTCGAGGACGTAGCCGTTGAGGTCCTTGCCGATGACCTGGATGATGCGGTCCTTGAACACGTCGCGCTGCGTATAGAGCTGCTCGAACTCCATCTGCTTGCCGACGGTCTTCAAGGCCTCGGAGAACTTGGCCTGGAACAGCTCCTCGAGCGTGCTCTGCTGTGACGCGCGCACGCAGCCGATCGACTGCGCGACACGCAGCACGTCATCGACGGTCTTGTTGACGCGCACGAAGAACGTGACCTTGATGTCCGCGCGAATGTTGTCGGCGCAGATGAGGCCTTCCTTGCCTCGTCGCGCGACGTCGATGGTCTTGACCGAGAGGTCCATGACCTCGGCCTTGTTGATGATGGGCAGGACGATGGCGCCGGTGAACGTCACCTTGGGCTCGGCGCCCATCTTGTTGACGATCATCGCGCGGCCTTGGTCGACCTGCTTCCATGTCCTCGCGACGAGGATCAGGATGCCGAAGAGGACGAGACCTCCGATTGCGATCAGGGCGATTACCATTTGCTGTTGCATCTCTGACTCCTCTCAGCTCGGGGGAATGTCGGCGAGCTCACCTGCGGGCTCGACAACGTAGGCTTGGCGCGTCGAATCAAAGTCGACGACGAGTGCTTTGCTGCCGCGCGACAACACACCGGTGCGGTCGCAGCGAACGGAAATGTTGAGGACGTTGGGGCCGTCCTCGATCGTGGCCTGGCCGAACGTGTCGTCGACATGGCCGGTGGTGATCGTGCAGATATGCCCGACGTAGTCGTGGTTGGACTTACCCTCGCGCACCGCGAACACGGGGCCGAGCGGCTTCACGAGCAGTGCTGCGATCGGCAGCGCGAACAGCAGCGCGGCAACGAGCACGAGCAGCGCGATCAGCGTGCCGTCGCCGAGTACACGTGCGCCGTAGTGGGCGCCAAGTAGCGACAGGCACCACCCAGCGAGCACGATGAACGAGACCGAGATCGTGACCGGCACGGCGCCGAGGCCAAGCATGCCGTGGCCGCCGGTGTCGACCTTGAGTGCCTCCGCGCCGCCCTTGGCACCACCGGTGACCAGATCACCGACGCCTTTGGCTGCGCCAGACACGTCTCCACCACCGAGGATATCGATGTCGAGCGCGCCGAGAAGCACGAAGCCCCAGTACAGGAGGATGATACCCAGTGCGATCGTGAAGATCACGGTCGGGAACCGAAGAGACGCTTCGAACAGCTCGTTCACGAACACCCCACCTTCATGTCCAATGCGATGCTCTAGGTGAGTCCCTTCGACTCACTTGGCTAGGCAGAATCGGACACCATGCTGCCGTTTTTCAACGGGAGTGTATCGGGTTCGGGCGGGAATAATTTGGCGCCGTCGCTTTGGGGGAATTTCCGACGAAAACTGCTCGGCTCACGAGGTGTCGCAGTCGAGCTAGTATCGCGACGTTGAAGCCGTCCCCGTCGCTGTTGCGGTTTCCTGCGTTCCCGGTCACGGCCGTGATCGGCGCCATGGCGATCTTCGTGACCATCGCGGTGAAGAGTGGCCGCACGGCCATCGATCCGTTCGTGATGACGTCGCTCGCATTCGAGTCGGAGCCGTGGCGGCTCGCCAGCTCCGCGCTGCCGCATGGCGACTGGCTGCACCTGCTGTTCAACATCATCTGGCTGTGGATCCTCGGCACCAAGGTCGAGGAGGTGCTCGGTCACGCGACCACGCTGGCGATCGTTGTCGTCCTCGCCGTTGGATCGGGCGCCGCGCAGTTCGGGCTCGCGAACGGTGGCATCGGGTTATCGGGCGTGGGATACGGGCTCGTCGGACTGCTGTGGATCCTGTCGCGTCGCGACAAGCGCTTCCGCGATGCGTTCGACCGCCACGTGCTGATCACGTTCCTCGTGTGGGGAGTGTTGTGCGTGTTGCTCACGATCTCCAACGTCTGGAACATCGGCAACATCGCGCATGCGAGCGGCCTCGTGCTCGGCGCGCTGATCGGCGTCGCGATCGCACCGGGACCTCGCGTTCAGCGCGTGGCGGCGGCCCTCGGGCTCGGCGCGCTGATCGCTGGCTCGCTCGTCGGTGCGGCGTGGTTCCGGCCGGAGATCAACTTCTCGGCGCACGCTGGCGACGACGACGCCTATCACGGCGCCCAGGCGCTGGGCGAGCGCCAGTACGAGCTCGCCGCGCGCCATCTTCGTCGCGCCCTGGCCCTCGATCCAAGCGATGCCGACGATTGGTACAACTACGGCGTCGCGCTCCAGCACGTGAGCGACCCCGACGGTCTGACGGCGATCGATGCGTGGGAGCGATCGCGCAAGCTCGCACCGAACGACGAGCAGGTTCGGCGTGCGATCGCGATCGAGTACATGCGCCAAGGCGCGGAGGCCCACACACGCGGCGAGCTACGCCGCGCGCTCGAGCTCTACAACCAGAGCATCGCGACGCACGAGACCGCGGCCGCTCACTGGAACGCCGGCATCGTGCAGCGCGCGATCGGCAACACGGCCGCCTCGGAGATTTCGCTCGCGCGGGCAAAGGCCCTCGAGCCCGACATCGATCGAACTGGCAGCGCGACGCAGCCGTGATATGCGCGCCGCTGCCACACGTGCGAGAGGCGCCCTTGCTTTTCTCTAGTCCGTGACCACACTTGTAGGTGATGCGCTGGTTGCTGCTGGTCGGGATGTTGGGGGCATGCGGCCCCTCCGAGCCAAAGCGGGTCGCGCAGACCAAGGAGCAGCTCGGCGCGGTGCTGTTCGACGACCTGCGGCTGTCGGAGCCCAAGGGCCAGGCGTGCTCGGACTGTCACGTCGCAACCGCCGCGTTCGCCGACCCCGAGGATGACCGGACGTCGGCGGGCGTGCTGCGCGATCGCTTTGGGCCGCGCAACACGCCAAGCGCGATGTACCTGAAGTTCGCGCCGCCGCTCCACGAGAAGGGCGGCAAGATGTACGGCGGCCTGTTCTGGGATGGCCGCGCGCAGACGTTCGCGGAGCAGGCGGCGTTTCCGCTGCTCAACCCGCTCGAGATGAACAACCCCGATCGCGCGACGGTCGTGAAGAAGATCCGCAAGTGGTACTCGGCTGACTTCAAGGCGCTCTACGGCGCGGACATCTTCAAGAACGAGGACAAGGCGTTCGAAGCCGTCGGTGATGCGATCGCGAAGTTCGAGAGCACTGCGCCGTTCTCGCCGTTCTCCTCACGCTTCGATCGTTTCCTCGCCGGCAAGGCGAAGCTGAGCGAGCCGGAACAGCGCGGCATGCAGATCTTCGAGGATCCTGCGCGCGGCAACTGTACGCGCTGCCATCCGAGCCGCCCGTCCGCCGATGGCACCGCGCCACTGTTCACGAACTTCGCGTACGAGAACCTCAACGTGCCGGTGTTCCGCGACAACCCGTTCTACCTGCTGCCCAAGGCGCTCAATCCTGACGGCGAGAGCTACGTCGATCACGGCCTGGCGGCGTTCACGAAGAACCCCGCGCACGAGGGACTGTTCCGCGTGCCATCGCTGCGCAACGTCGGGCGGACCACTCCGTATGGCCACAACGGCTACTTCCGCCGCATGGACGAGATGATCGAGCATCACGACAAGCAGGACGACTCGATCAGCCTGTCCAAGCAGGACATCCTCGATCTCGTCGCGTTCCTCTCGACGCTGACCGACGCGGAGGTCGAAGGTGCTCGCTGACTACGGAGTGAGCTCGAAGCGATGATAGGCGCGGGTGGTCTTGCCGGCCGGGCTCGAAGCGAACCGGATCGTCTTGATCACTTCGCTCACGCAGGCGACCAGCTCGGCATCCTCCATCTGTCCGTCCTGAATGCCCTGCGAGGTCTCAACGACCATGCCCTGGCTGTCGATCGCAAAGTTGATGATGACCTTGCCGGCAAGGTTGGGATCGCGCTGTCGCGCCGAGTCGTAGCAGGCCCCCGCATCGCCACCGCGCTCCCCGACCTGGTTGGAGATTTACACGAGACATCGCCCTGGCTCGCAGGTGGGGCCGCCCGCCGGCGCCCCGCCACCACCGCCGGTCGGGAGGGTCGCGGGCTTGGCAGACGTGCCACATCCGCCCAGCACAACCGCGACCACGAGGCTGACGTGTACGAAGGGCCGAACCATCCACCGAGCGTACCGCAGAAAACTCGCGCCACGTCGGCGGCGGGAAGAGAGTGAGTGGACGGCCATGTGTCGGATGTTCGGCCTCGTCGCACGCCAGCCGGTAACGGCTCGGACACTGTTGCGCGAAGCGCCGCGAAGCCTCCGCACTCTCGCTCGCGAGCATCGTGACGGCTGGGGCGTTGCGCTTCGCACTGCCGCCGACTGGGTGATCCACCGCGGCATCGAGAGCGCCGACGAAAGCGCGCGCTTCGCTGAGGTCGCCGACGACGCGTCAGGGCAGGTCGTGATCGCGCACGTGCGGCAGAAGACGGTCGGCTGCACCGCGCTCGCGAACACGCATCCGTTCCGGCGCGACGCGTTCGTGTTTGCCCATAACGGCAGCATCACGGCGGTTCCGGCGGTGTCACGGCGAGCGAGCGTACGCCGCCTCGCCGAGGTCGAAGGCGAGACCGACAGCGAGCGCTTGTTCGCGATGCTCCTCACCCACATTGACGATGCCGCCGATATCGAGCGTGGCATGGTCTCGGCGGTCCGAGAGCTCCACTCGCTCGGTGCGATCGGCTCGACGAACTTCCTGCTGTCGTGCGGTACGCGCCTGTACGCACATCGCTGCGGCCGCTCGCTGTTCGCGCTGGCGAGCACGAGTGTGGTGATCGCGAGCGAGCAGCTCACCGACGAGTCGTGGCACGAGCTACCGGAGCGATCGCTGGTCGTCGTCGAAGATGTCGAGCGCGGTACGCGCGTTCGCACGTTGATGTGATCAGAGCCGGGCGAGTGCTTCGCCGACCGCCTCGACGAGCATCCCGAGATCGATCCGCGTCTCGTCTGGATCCTTGTCGATCGGATCGCCGACGGCGAGCACGTACGCAACGGCATCACCCTTGATGATCGGTGCCGCCATGATGGCGGTGCTCGCGAGCGCGCCGGCGAGGCTGGTGTCATCCTCGCTGGGTGGGTCGGGGAGCGCCTCGATGATGCGGCGCGTATCGCGCGCGAGCTGGATGATCGACGGGTCGTCGAGTGCTACGACGAACGTCTTGATCGTCGTAAGCTTGAGCTTTGCGCCGTGGCCACGCACGCCGATGCCACGCCGCTCGCGGATCTCGACGAGTAGCGCGCCGGTCCACCGCTTCGCGACGTACTCCATCACCACGTCGAGGAGCCACGGTAGCTCGTCGATGTCCTTGCAGGCGGCGAGCGTCGCGTCGAGCGAGTCGCGCGGCGGGCTCGTCGCGCCTGCCGCCGGTGCCTTGAACGCGACCGGCAACGCGCGGCTGGTGTTGACCGGCATATCGATGTCGATCGCGAAGTCGAGGTCGGCGGGCTCGTCGTCCACGAGATCGAAGTCGAGGCCCGACAGCACCTCGGGCTCGTCGGCGTCCAGGTCGATCGGAATCTCGAGCTCGCCGCTCGTGCCGGGCGGGTAGGCGCCCTCGACGAGGCGCTCGAGGTATTTCGCGGGCGCGATCGCCAGCGCGACCTTGCCGCCGACGACACGCGCGAGCTCGGCGTGTGCCTGTGCCGACGGATCACGTACGCAGATGATCAGCGTCCCGTTCGCGAGGCGGCCAATCGGCAGCGCGCACAAGCGGCGGGCGAGCGCGACTGGGAGCACGCGCGGAGCCTCGCGGTCACGGCGCTCGAGGTGGCGCCGCAGTGCTGCGGCCACGCCGTGTCGCTCGCCGAGCGCGCGCGAGCCTTCGTCGAAGTCGATATCGCCCCGTGCGACGAGAAACGATGCCAGCCGCACGCCGGTTCCCTTCTGGTCCGCCAGCGCTTGCGCGAACGACTCCCAGTCGACCCAGCCATGCTGGAGCAAGATCTCACCGATGCGCTTGGGTCCCGACAGACGGGCCACTGTAGCTCAGCGAGGCTGCTGGGGGCGAATCTCGGGACCCGGCGGCGGCCGGTGCCAGCGCCGGTGTGCGGTCTGGAACGGCTTGCCATCGTTGCGTTCGATCCGATCGAGCTCGGCCAGCTTCTGCTGATGAGCGGCGTTGTGGGCCGCCGTGATCCAGAACGACGCGATCGCGACGAGCGCCACGCACACGAGCGCGAATCCGCCGGCGGTGCCATTCCAGAGCCACAGCCCGGCCGCCAGGACGGCGAGCACTCCGAAGACGCGCATCATCCGCCGCTGCAGATGGTGGGTCTTCGCGATCCAGGCCAGCAGCTCGGCGCGTCGCACCTCGCGAGTTGTGCGGTCCATGTTCAAGTCTAGCGCTGATGGCGTGACGCGCTACGGCTCGTCATCGCGGCTCGCGCCCCACGACATCGTCGCAGAACCCTCACCCAGCTCCTCGTCGATCGGCCGGATGAGGCGATTGAGCGGGAACACCGCAGCCAGCCCGACGACGATGCCGCCGCCGAACGTCATGAACGTCCAGCCGACCATCATGCTCGGCAGCTCGATGGGTTTGGTCGCGACGAAGATGCAGCCGGTCACGAGTGCGACCAGCAGGCCGAGCACCGCGACCGTGGTCGGCATGATCGGCAGCACGAGGCGCTTGCCACCGAGCGCGAGCAGCCCTCCGATCAGCAGGCCTGCCGCGCCGAGCAGCGCCGCACCGAACGCGATGAGGGCCATGGTCGGCCAGCCATGCCACACGGGGCGCGGCAGCTCGATCTGCTGATTGGGCGGGCGCGCCCTGTTGAACGCCTTGGTCTCCTCGATCTCCTTGTCGACCATCTCGACAAACTCACCGTTCGAGATCTTCTTACAGCTGCTCGCGCACAGCTCCACGTCGAGCAGGCCGAGACCTTGCGAGCCGTCTTGCGTGGTCAGCCAGCGGTCACCGAGGCTGGCTGCGATCAGCGCCGCGGCTGCCGCGAAGGCCAGTACGATCGCGAGCGCCTTCTTGCGTTGCTTGCGTGCTGCGATCACCGACCGACTGATACCATGCGCCGTTGCGGCTCGCTGCTTCGCCGCGGTCGTGCCTAGTTGCAGCTATCGGGCGAGGCGAACAGGTTGTGGCAGTCGACGTCGAGCGTGCTCGGGTCGTAGGGGACCGGCGGGTTGGCGTCGACGTCCTCGCGACCGTGGCGGATCGTCGACGAGAGGAAGTCCTGCAGGCGGCTCTCGTCGAAGCAGTCGGCGAGCATGCCGAAGCGCCACGCGCGCACACCATAGAGCGCGGGCTGCTCGGGATCGGGCGTGACGATCACGCGGGTCTCGCCGGAGGCATTCTTGAGCGCCTCGAGGTTCGCGGCCGCCTCGGCGCACTCTGCGCTCTCGGTCGGCGAGCTGCAGCCATACGACAGCACGACGCCGCCGTGCTCCATGTTGTGGAGGTAGAAGCCGCGCTTGACCGGCTTGGTGTAGATCGTGTCCCACTTCGCCCACGCGCCCCAGTGGTTACCGGATGCGGGGAAGTCGCCCCAGGTCGGAACGATCGTGCCGACCTCGAGGTGCGTGTGGTTCGCCTCGGGAGAGTGAAAGCTCGTCGAGCTGGTGCAGGTCGCGGTGAACGACGCGACGCTGACGGTGCAGGTCGCAGCACCCGAGGTGCCGGTGATCTTCAGCTTCTGTGCGCCGGACAGCGTGCCGCTCCATTGCCAGTAGCCAGCAACCGGATCGCTCGCAGTCGACAGGCCGACACCTGCGTTCTGGATCGTGAACTGCGCGCCGATCACGTCGGGATTCGCCGAGATGCCGCAGTAGACCGAGACGTCGACCGGCTTGGCTGACGAGGCCGTGAACGAGACGGTGACCGAGCGGCCCGCGCTGATGTCGACCTGGGTCGAGCCATCGGCCTTGGAGTCGCCCACCGGGACCTTGATCTCGCCGCTGTCCTCGGCGCCAACGCATCCCGCACTACCCGCGAGGGCCATGAGCAAAGCCGCCGTACGTGTCATTGCCATCGCGTACAGCAAGGGTCGGGCCCGCCGCGTTCCCGTAGATTTTGAGGGTCTACGCGCCGCGTCACCGGCTAGTGAAGCTGCAGTTGCCGGCGGCGGGCGCCTCCGTGCAAACGGCTGTGCGCGTTACTTATCCAGGAGATCGGACGCCCAGTCGGACGTGTCCACGATCTCGACCGGCTTGGCGCCTTCGGGCGCCGCCTCGCCGCCGACGAGCGACGTCATCTTCGCGATCTCGTCTGCGATGAGCGCATTGATCAGCGACTGCGCGGACGACGACGGCTTCTTCGAGTTGCGAACTCCCTGGACCGCGTTCGCGACGTCACGCGACGTGATCTTGCGGCCGTGTGCGAACAGATGGTTCGTGAGCTCTTCGGCGTAGTCCGCGGCGGTCGGCGTACGCTGCTCGGGGTCGCGGGCGAGCGCCCTGCGAACGGTCGCCTCGAGCTCGGCATCGACCTTGGGATTGAGCGACATGATCGACGGCACGCGTGCCGCGCGCACGAGCTCGATCGTCTTATGGGGGTCCTCGTCGTAGAACAGCCGACGACCGGTGAGCATCTCCCAGGTCAGGATACCGAGCGCGAACACGTCGGTGCGCGCGTCGACTTCCTGGCCGAGCGCTGCCTCGGGCGACAGGTAGCTGAACTTTCCCTTCACGACGCCTTCGTCGGTGGTCTCGACCTGGCTCTGCGCCTTCGCGAGACCAAAGTCCACGACCTTCACCTCGCCGTTCTTCGACAGCATGATGTTCGGCGGCGACACATCGCGGTGGACGATGTTGAGCGGCTTGCCGGTCGACGGATGCTCGAGCGTGTGCGCGTAGTGCAGGCCCTTCGCGGACTCGATCATGATCCACGACACGAGGCCGATATCGATGTCGCGGCGAGACTGCTGGTGCGCGATCAGAGCCTTGAGGTCGCAGCCGTCGACGAACTCCATGACGAGGAAGTACGTGCCGTCGTCGGCCCTCGAGATGTCGAAGACGTGCACGACGTTCGCGTGCTGCAGGAACAGCGAGAGCCGCGCCTCATCGAGAAACATCGCGACGAACAGCGGGTTGTTCGTCAGGTTCGGCAGCACGCGCTTGATCGCGACCTGCTTCTTGAACCCCTGCATTGTCTCGGCGGTGCCGCGGAACACCTCGGCTTGGCCACCGCCGCCGAGTCGTTCGAGCACCGTGTACCGGGTCTTCATCCCCCTCATCGTAGACGGAGACGGCGGCTCGTAGCTACCCGATCGGGGGGTGACAACCGGTCAGGAATGCATACATAGATCGCTGTGACCCGAATCAATGATCTCAGCGCGATCGAGGCGCGGCTCCTCGAGCTCAGCCACACGACCGATGCGAAGATCAGCGCGCCGACGCTGGCGTACTTCGCCCCGTGCTCCATCGAGAACGCCCAGCGCGTCCTCGACGATCTGTCCGCTCGTGGCCAGCTGCACATGGACGTACAGGACGACGGGAGCATCTCGTACGAGATGCTCGGGCGGCAGAAGCTCGACAACGTGCGCCCGCTTCGTCGCGAGGTTGCGCTCTCGCCCATCCCGCGTCGTGACCTGCAGCGGTCCCCGCGCACGGCCAGTCCGCTCCTCGCGGCGTTCCTCAGCCTGTGGATCCCGGGCGCTGGCCAGCTCTACGCCGGTCGTGCAATCGCCGCGGTGCTGTGGTTCCTCGCGGTCGGCGCTGGCTACGCGCTCATCCTGCCCGGCTTGATCCTGCACCTGTTCTGCATCGCGTCTGCTGCGAGCAGCGCACGCCGGGCCGCGCCGCTGCTGCTGACGCAGAACAACCGCGCCTACCTCGCCGCCGCATAGCCCGACGGGGCGTAAGCTCGGCGCATGAAGCTGAGCGGGCAGGTCGCGATCGTCACCGGTGCCAGTCGCGGTGGAGCTCGGGGCCGCCGGCGCTACCGTGTACGTGACCGGCCGAACGACGCGGCGCGCGCAGCCGGAGGGCTACGCGGAGTTCATGCGGCAAGCCGAGCTGTCGGCGATGCCGGGTACGATCGACGACACCGCTGACGAGGTGACTGCCGCGGGTGGTTGCGGCATCGCGTTGCAGGTCGACCATTCCGATCCTCCGCAAGTGCGCGCCCTGATCGCGCGGGTCCAGCGCGAGCACGGCAGGCTCGATGTCCTCGTCAACAACGCGTGGGGCGGCCACGAGACGTTCACGATGGAGTCGCTGAGCGCGCCGTTCTGGGAGCAGCCACTCGCGCACTGGCACTCGATGTTCGAGCACGGCGTGCGCAATCACGTGATCGCGTGTCACGCCGCGGCGCCGCTGTTCATTCAGCAGGGGCGAGGCCTGATCGCGACGACGACCTACTACGACCGCGGTCGCTACATCCCGGGCAATCTGTTCTACGATCTCGCGAAGGCGACGATGAACCGGCTCGCGTTCGGTGTCGCCGAGGAGCTGCGGCCGCACGGCGTGACCTCGCTCGCCGTGTCGCCGGGCTGGATGCGGACCGAGATCATCCTCAACGCGTTCAAGACCGACGAGGCGAGCTGGCAGCGTGTACCGCCGCTGGCGCGGACCGAATCGCCGCGTTACCTCGGCCGCGCCGTGGCCGCACTCACGAGCGATCCGAACGTTGCTGCGAAGACCGGCAAGGTGCTGTCGGTCGGTGACCTCGCGGTCGAGTACAGCTTCACGGACGTCGATGGGCGCGTGATTCCGCCGTACGAGATGTCGGATAGTCACTAACGTGCCGACGCTACAACTCACGTTCGACGATGGGCCCGGGCCCTCGACGCCAGCGCTGCTCGATGTGCTCGCCACCGCAGGTGTGCGCGCGACGTTCTTCGTGCTCGGGGCACACGTCGAGCGCGCGAGAGAGATCTGCGTTCGCGCGGCGCGCGAGGGGCACGAGCTCGGCAACCACACGTACTCGCATGCGCGGCCCGATGCGATCGATGCGGCGACGCTAGCAGAGGAGATCGCGAAGACCGACGAGCTCATCCTCGACGTGTGGCACGAGGCGGGTGTGACGCCGGCACCGATCCGGGTGCGGTTGCCCTACGGCGTCGTCGGCGAGGATCCTCGCGTTGCGATGCTCGCCGCGATCGGGCGAACCCACGTCGGATGGACCGCGGCCTTTGGCGACTGGTCTCCGAGCGAGCCGACCGAGCTGGCGGCCCGGATGCGCGCGCACGTGGTCGCCCAGCACGCTGCGGGCGACGATGCGATCATCGACCTTCACGACTCGTCGCGCACCGGCGTCGAGCGGCCGGCGACGGTCGAGGCCGTGCGCCTGTTCCTCGCCAGGTAGCGCAGGCAGGGCCAGAAGCCGATGCCCTCGTCGAGGGTCCACAGCTTGCGATGGGTGGCCGCGAGGTGGATCAGGACCTGGTACGCGCAGAACCGCGTCGCGAGGGTGTCGCGATCGCCGGTGACGGGTACGCCGCCGGCCTCGACGTAGGCATCGTGGCCGGTGGCCCATAGTGCAGCGTCGTAGACGAACGTGGACTCCACGGGCTGGCGCGCGAGCGCGAACAGCGCCATCGCAGCCTCGGTCGCCGGGTTGCCGCGCACAGTGTCGTCGAAGTCGACCACGCCGGTGATCGCGTCGCCGGTCCACAGCAAGTTGCCGAGGTGATAGTCACCGTGTAGCCACTGCGGCTCGTCGGGTGCGACGCGAGCGAGCGCGCGGTGCAGGTGCGCGAGCGTGGTCATCGCGGCACGCATGCGATCGTGATCATCGGGCGCGAGCCAGCCAGGGCCGGGTGTGCCACGACACTCGCTGAAGAGATGAACGACCCGGTCACCGTCGAGACCGTGCGGAGTGCAGGCGCGGGTGGGGATGAGCCGCGGGATGTCGAATGCGAGCGGATTCGTGGGGGACGCGAGCGCCGTGAGTACCTGCTCCTCGGCGGCGATCTGGCTGGCGGGCTTGCCGGCCCACGCGCGTCGCAGCACGTAGCGGCCCATCGCGGTCGCAAGGGCATACGACTCGTTCGTGTGACCGCGCTCGAGGCGCGTCACCACCGCATCGTGGATCCCATCGTGCTGGTCGAGCACCAGGCATCAGTATACTCGCCGTCACCATGCGCCCCGCCGAACAGATGCGATCACTCAATCTCCAGTGGATCCAGCAAGCCAACGTGCACCGGCATCTGTTCCGCCAGGAGTGGCTCGGCGAGCGGTTCTTTCACCTGCCGGGCGACGTGCTCGCGCTGCAGCACCTGTTCTGGCAGGTCCGGCCGGAGGTCGCCGTGCTCACCGGTGTGGCCGCGGGCGGCGGACCGATCCTCGCGGCGTCGATGATGGAGCTCCTCGGTGGCGACCGCAGCGTGATCGCGATCGATCCGGTCGTTCACGAGAGCGTGCGCACGCGGTTCGCCGACCACCCGCACGCGAAGCGGGTCACGCTCGTCGAGGGCAGCACGATCGACGAGGCGGTCTTCGCGCGGGTGCGCGAGCAGGTCGCGGGGCGCGGGCCGGTGATCGTCGTGCTCGATCACAACCACACGCACGCGCACGTGCTCCGCGAGCTCGAACTGTACTCGACGCTCGTCTCGCCGGGCAGCTACATCATCGTGCTCGACACGATCATGGAGGACCTGCCCGAGGACTACTTCGCCGGCAAGGCGTACGGCAAGGGCAACAACCCGGGCACGGCCCTGCGCGCGTTCCTCGCGACGCAGCCACCGTTCGAGGTCGATCACGACATCGAGGATCGCGTGCTCATGACGCTGGCGCCGGGCGGCTTCTTGCGGCGAGCTGCATGAGTAGTCGCGCGGCCTCGGCGGCGCCATCGCGCTGGTAGGTCGCGCCGACCGCGATCACGTTCATGCGCTCGCTGCCACCGGCGAGGAGCGCATCGAGCGCGCGACCGATGTCGGGCGCGGTCGCGCGTTCGGCGTCGAGCGTGCGACCGAGACCGGCACGCGTGATGAAGTGCGCCTGGTGGAACTGGTCGTTGCACAGTGGCATCACGATCAGCGGCACGCACCACGCGATCGCCTCCATCACCGAGTTCGCGCCACCGTGCGAGATCATCGCAGACGCGCGCTGCAGCATCGCGAGCTGTGGGACATAGGGCCGCAGCAGCGCATTGGCCGGGATGGTGCCGAGCCAGCGCGAGGTCGCCAGCTCCGACGCAGACGCGACGAGCTGCACGCGGCGGTTCGCGACCGCGTCGAGGATCCGGCGAAACAGTGCCGGCTGGTAGTAGATCTGGCTGCCGAACGAGACGTAGACGAGCGGCCGTGTGGGATCGAGCCAGTCCCACGGGAAGTCCGCCTCGTCGCCACGTGCGCCGCGAGGCAGCGACGGACCGACCAGCTCGACGCCGGGGACATCACCGACGAGCGCGGGGGTGGTGAACGCGATCGTGAGGTGGGGCGACAGCACGTCGCAGCCGCGAAACTGCGGGCTCATGCCGTGGCGCGCGAACAGCTCGGCGCGCTCGGGGGCGAGCCACGCCACGGTGCGGAGCAGCTCCGAGTCGAGGCTCGCGGGCAGGGCAGGGTTGAGCGAGTTCGAGACGGCCGCCCACGGCACGCCCTCGAGCTCGCAGGCGATCGCGGCCGCGTAGATCATCGGATCGATCGCGACGACATCAGGGCGCACGTCGCGGATCACGGCGCGCAGCGGCTCGATCGCGTCGGCCACCGCGTCGACGAGGAGCGCCTTGATCCACTGGCGCAGCCAGGCGGCATCGCGCACCTGGCCGGCGAAGGCCGCGCCTCGATCGCCCGGCAGCGGTGCGCGCGAGCCGACGAAGCGGTGGATGCCCGCGGCCGCGAGCTGCTCCGAGATGTCTGCGGGCGCGTGGAACACCACCTCGGCCCCCAGCCTCTGCAGCGCCTGCGCAGGGCCGATGTACGGATTGAGGTGTCCCTTCTCGGGGATCACGAAGAACAGCACGCGGGTCACAGCTGCACCGCGTAGGTACGCTGCCAGTGCGCGAGCGAGATCATCCGGAACAGCGTGGCGCGCTCGCGCTCGTCGAGCGGGCGGTCGCTTGCGCACAGCTCGCGGGCCGCTGCGAGATCGACGAGCGAGGCGAGTGCATCGCCGGTGTCGTCGAGGAGGCGGGTGGCCTCGCGCTGATAGATCGCAGCGACGGCCTGGTCCTTCGGCAGCGCAGACTTGCGGCGCGTGCGGATCAGCTCCGGCACCACGCCTCGCAGCGCCTCGCGCAGCGCCGCCTTCTCGACGCCGCCCGCGAGCGCCACGGCGGGACCGATGCGGCGGGCCAGTGCGAGCAGCTCGGTGTCGGCGAACGGCACGCGCGCCTCGAGGCCGTGCGCCATCGCGTGGATGTCGCCGTTGTGGAGCAGGCGTGGGAGCCAGCGATGCACGACGAGCCACGTCGTTGCGAGCGTGCGCGCGGTGGGTGTGTCCCACGAGTGTCCAGCCGCTTCGGTGAGCGCGCGGTACCGGGCGTCGAGCTGGGCGGTCACGTCGGCGAGCGCGGGCGCGACGATCGGCACCGCGAACCGGACCAGCACGCAGCGCGGGCTCAGCGTCGCCGCCGGATCGAGGAGGAAGTGATAGCCGTAGTGCGTCTCATCGGCCGCATCACCGACGAGGACGGCCTTGCACGTGCGCGCCGCCGCCCGCGCGAGGTGATGCTGCGCGAGCTCCTGCTCCCAGGCGGGAAGCGCGTCGTTCGTGCGCGCGAGGTGCTCGAGGTCGGCGGCGAGGTGCGTGCGGTCGGCGTGGATGATCTCGCGCGGCAGACCCAGCTCGGTCGCCGCGAGCGCGGCAAACGGTTCGTCGTCGGCGATCACGATGCGCGAGCGGCGGTAATCGAACTGGTCCTGGTCGGCAAACGCGATCGTGAATCCGGGCAGCGTCGCACCGGCACGGCGCGCAGCGGCCGCGAGCGCGGTGGAGTCGAGCCCCCCGCTGAGGAACAGCCCCACCGGCGCGTCGGCGATCAGGCACCGAGTGACCGCGCGCTCGAGTGCGGCGAGTAGCTCCGCCGCCGGCACGTCGTCGGTCGCACCGTGGAGGTCGTGCGCGCCCCACCGCTCGACGCGGACGCCATCGCGATCGACATGCAGGAGGTGGCCCGGCGCGAGGTACTCGAGGTACTCGAACATCGGCGTCTCGACGCCGGAGTAGCAGGGCGCGGCGAGGTACTCGACGAGCGCAGTGATCCGGCCGCGCGGTCGCGCAGCTTGCACGGCGAGGATTGCCTTGGCCTCGGAGGCGAACACGAGCTCGCCGCCGGTGTACGAGTACACGAACGGCTTCACGCCGAGCAGGTCGCGTGCGGCGAAGCCAGTCGCGGTCACGGCGTCCCACACGAAGAACGCGAACATGCCGTTGAAGCGGGCCGGTGCAGTGCGGCCCCAGCTCACATACGCGGCGAGTACCACCTCGGCGTCGCAGCGCGTGCGAAACGTCCAGCGATCCGCCAGCTCGGCGCGCAGCTCGGCGGCGTTGTAGACCTCGCCGTTGTAGACGAGCGTGTAGCGGCCATCCGGGCTGGTGATCGGCTGCGCACCACCCGCAGGATCGACGAGCGCGAGCCGCGTGTGTACGAGCCCGACGTGAGGTGCCTCGTGAATGCCGTCGCCGTCGGGGCCGCGATGGCGAAGCGCATCGCGTAGCCGAACCAGCCGCGAGCGTTCGACCGCGCCGCCCAGGTGGACGATGCCCCCGACGCCGCACATCAGCGCCACGCCTCGAATGCATCGACCAGCAGCGCGAGCGTGGACCACCGCACTTGCTCGCGGTCGTCCGCGAAGGCCGTGGGCAGCTCGTGGTCGATCAGCGAGGCGAGCGCGGCGAGCTTCGTGCGCGGGACGATCGGCTCGAGATCGATCGGCGGCGCGAGCCGGCTGACCTTGGGCCCGTGCACGAGCGCATCGGGAACGTTCAGCGTCGCCGCAACCTCGCGCAGTGCGCGCTTGTCGGGATCCGGTGGCAGGGACAGCACATGTGCGACCACATCGCGGTCGAGGAAGGGCGTTCGCAACGCGACGGCGTGTGTGTCGAAAGCTGCACGCGTGAGCGGCAGGTAGTCCGCCGAAACGTCGCGTGTGAACACCTGGTCGATGCCGTCGCCGCTGATCACGGTGGCGATGCCCGCGTTCTGTGCATGGCGGGCGAGCAGATGCTTGCCGACTGGATGCAGGTTGTAGAGCGGCGTCTCGAACGCGCGGATCGCGGCGGGAAGCGCGTCGCGAATGTCTTCGGCGGTGACCGGTACGACGCTCACGCTGCCTCCCGCATGCCGTGCGGTCGCGAGTGCATGATCGACCTCGCTGTAACCCGTTAACCGCGGATCGAGCACGATCGATCCAGCGTCGACATCGATCTCGCGGACAAGCGCGAGCACGATCGCCGAGTCGAGGCCGCCGCTGAGCGCGACGGTGAGCGGGCGCGGCGATTCGCGCACGATGCGTGCGACGGCCGCGCGGAGCAACAGCGCAAGGTCGCCTCGCTCCTCCCTGTGCTTGACCCAGCCGAACTTGGGCGGAATCGCACGAACGGCGGCAAAGCACGTGCGGTCGGTCGCGGGCACGCCGGCGAAGTGCGCGTCGACCGCGACCGGATCGAGCGTGCGATCCGCGCCGAGCAGCTCGCGGATCGTGGTCGCATAGCGGTCCCCGGACCGGTACAGCCGCTCGAAGCCAAACAGGTCGCGATTCATCGGCGCAGGCGCACGAGCTCGTCGCGGGTGTGCAGGCGGTGAGGAATCATCGTGGCGCCGCTGCCGCCGAAGCAGTGCGCACACGAAGCGAGCGGCTGGTCGGATGTGAGGTACGCGTGCAGGGACGTGGTGTCGAGCCCATGCAGCGCGACGCCATCGCCGGTGAAGTCGCTGCGATGGTAGGCACCGAAATGCGGCGGGCGCGTGCAGGTGTAGAACCGGCCGCTGCGCAGCATGTGACAGCGCTCGCGGATCCAGCAGCTGTCGAAGATCGCGCGCGTCTCGGCCTCGTCGGTCGTCGGCTCGGTCCGGTTCATCACCACGAACTCGTCCTGCTGCTTCCAGTTGAGCGCGACACCGAAGCGCGCGCCACGCTCCTCGGCCGCGGCGATCGCGGCGGCGGTGAGGGCAGGGCGCGGGTAGACCGAGATCGTGAGCGCGTCGATCGCCTCCCACAGCGCGTCGGGCGCGCGGTCGAGCAGCAGGCCATTCGTGGTGATCGAGATCCGCGGCGCGATGCCGGACCGGCGCACCACGGCAACGAGCTCGACGAGGTCGGGATGCAGCAGCGGCTCTCCACCGACGAGCTTGAACACCGAGGGCGCGAGGAATCCGCGCGCAATCGCGAGATCGGCGGCGAGGTCCGCGGGATCGACCTGCCAGTGCGGCAGCATCGGTGACAGCGAGCAGCACTCGGCGCAGGTGAGGTTGCAGTGGTCGACCACGTGCGCCTCGAGCGCGCGCGTGACGACTCGACCGTCGACGATCGGATAGTGACGGTCGAGTGGTGGCGGAAATACGTGCGCCATCAGCTCGCCTCCACGCCGAAGAAGCGTTCGAGCGCGGCGACCCCATCGTGCAGCGCCTGCAGCACCTCCATGCTGCCGGCCAGCGCGCGCTCCGCACCCGGCAGCCCGGCGAGCCAGCGTTCGAGCGGCCAGCTCTTCACGGCATGCTCCAGCAGCGACCGATCGACGGCCCACCGTAACCCGATCGGGTCGAGGTCGCGCACGGAGCGATACCCGCTGACGAACGCCGACGCGTGCGCCGCTGCGACGAGCGGCAGGTGGTTCATGCAGCGCACCACCTCGTACTCGCGCGGCGCGGCGATCGCGCCCTCCCAGTCGAGGATGATCGGCGGCAGCCGGCCGTCGAACAGGTAGTTGTGCTGGTTGTAGTCGTTGTGGATCGGTAGCTCGGGAACCGTCGGAGCGCGCAACCCTCGTGCACCGCGCGCGTCGAGCAGTGAGCGTCGAGCGTCGAGGTAGCGGCAGAATATTGGTGCGCGCGCCGGATCCTTCGCGGTGGCGCGGCTGCGGGCGGCCTCGATGGCAGCGCGCTCGGCATCGAGATCGATCACGATCTCGCTCGCGCGTGGCAGCGTGCCGGTAAAGTCGTCGAGCCGCGTGTGAAGCGCCGCCAGCTCGCTGCCGAGCACGCGCCACTCGGCCTCGACGATCGACGTGTACGCCTTCTTCTCGGCCTGGTGCCAGCGCGTGACCAGGATCGCGCCGTCGCTGGTGTGCGCGAATAGCTCGCCGCCGCTCGTCGGGACCAGCGTCTGCACGCGATAGCGAGCATCCGGCGGCGCGAGTGCGAGCAGTAGTGCGGCCTCGCGGCCAGCAGTCTCGGAATCGGCGGCGGCGAACACCTTGACCGCGAGCTCACCGGCGTCGCTGCCAACATGCACGACGTTCTCGCTCGCCTCACCCAGGTGCGTGACTGCGCAGATCGCATAGTGCTCGGCGAGCGGCGCGGTGACGTTCACAGCTCCTCGCCCGGGCCGAAGCGATAGGGGTGACCGGTGACGAACGTGTTGTGGCCGATGAACCGCACCTTGTACATCGCGGGCCGATACAGCGCCTGCGGCGCATTGGTCTGCAGGCCGAACCGCGCGTACAGCGATTGCTCGACGAAGAACGCGTTGTTGCCGTTCTTGTCGCAGCACACCAGCTCGTAGCCCTTGGTCTTGCCGAGCGCAGCGAGCGACTCGAGACTCGCGCCGTAGTAGGTCGAGCCATCCCACGCATGGTTCGGATTGAACGTCATCACCCAGCGCTGCGGCGGCTCGTAGTACGGGTTGTACTCGACGATCACGACCTGCGGCCGGTAGCGCTCGATCGCGCGCCACACCCAGTAGTCATTGCCATCGATGTCGATCGACATCAGATCCAGGTCGGTCGGCACATCCGCCTCGGCGAACACCCGCTCGACGCTGTCGGGCTGCAATATCGCCTGTACGAGCCGCACGTTGCTCGCGTCCTTGTAGTGATCGCGTAGCTTGCCGAACCGGTAGTCGGAGCCCTCGATCAGCACGCCGCTCCAGCCAGCATCACGCAGCAGGCGCGCGGTGTTGCTGTTGCGCATGCCATCGCTCGCGCCGAACTCGATGCAGAACCGCCGGCGCGGCGGGCACAACGCGAACACGCGATCGAGGATCGCCTCCTCCGCGCCCTGCGAGTAGATGCCGCTGGAGAGCGCGTCGACGTCGATGGGAGGCTGCCACTCCAAGGGCGCCATCCTAGCGCTAGTCCATGTTGTGTGGGGCGATCTGGTAGCCGGCGGCCCGTTGATTCACAGCGATTCCAGGAAGCTAGCCAGGTCGCGGCGCTCGGCCGCGGTGAGCTTCACCAGCTCGGCCGACATCCCGACGACGCGGCCATCGCCACGCAGCAGCGAGTCGAGCGAGGTCGCGCTGCCATCGTGATAGTAAGGCGCGCTCCACGCGAGACCGCGCAGGCTCGGCGTATCGAGCTGCTTCAGCAGGCTCGTGAATTCGTACTGCTCGCCGTCGTTGTAGGTCGGTCCGTCATGACAGGTCGTGCAGCCGCGCGACTCGAACAGCTGCTTGCCGCGTGCGATCGCCACCGCATCGCCGGTCGGTGGGCGCGGGGGTGGCAGCGACTTCAGATACGCCGCAATCGCATTGCTTTCCTTCTCATCGAGGCCGGAGCCGCCGAGGCGCTTGGTCGTGGTCGCGAAGGTCGCGGCGAGCGTCGTATCCGAGCCATCCCACTTGAACGGATGCGTGCCGTTGATGCGACCGGCGAGGATCGGCGTCTGGAGCGCCTGCGGGCCGATGCGCCATGACAGGCCATCGGTGCCACCTTCGATGTGACACGACGCGCATGCGAATGCGAGATCGCTGTTGATGATCCCCGAGGTGGTGTTGAACAGCGCGTTGCCGAACTGCTCCTCGCCAGACATCGCCGACGCGACGAGGGTGCCGCTCTCGCGCTGGTCGTCGTCGTGCAAGCGGAGCACGGTGTTGGTGAGCGAGCACCACGCGAGCAGATCGCCATTGGGTGCGAGCGCGACGCTCTCGGGTCCGCACTTCCCCGGCGTCGCGAGCAGGGTGCTGTTCGGCAGGTCTCTTGCCTCCCATGGATGGGGAAGCTTCAGCATCGTGTCGGAGCCGAGCCCCAGCAAGTAGAGGATGTCTCGCCGCTCGTCCCACACAAAGCCGCGCACCGTGTGCTCGGCGATGCGGGCAGATCGCTGACCCACCCCGGGGTTCGCCGGGTCGAGCGAGAACGTCAGGAACACGACGTGCTGGGTGATGGCCGCTGTGGGGCGTCGCCCGACCTCGCCACCACCGCCATAGGTACCCGTCTTCGTGTTGATGAAGGAGTCGGGTACCGAGCGCTGCATCGTCGTGATCGCGCGGTGATTGTCGACAAACCGGATCGATCCCGAGCCGCGAGCGGTCGCGCTGACACGCTGACAGCCGTCACACGTGAGATCGTAGGGAATCTGCGCGATGCGATGCTCGCCGGTGAGCTCGACCAGATCGAACGAGCCCTGCGTGATGCTGGAGATCACCGCGAGCGTGCCATTCGGCGTGATGCTCACTCCGCGCGCACCCGCCGCGATCCGCGCACGCCATCGTTCCTTGCCGTCGTCCGTGTCGTAAACGGCGAGCGTGCGATCGGCGATCGTTGTCACGAGGAGAGTCTTCCGATCCGGTGTGAGTGCGACGCCGAATGGCTCCGCCGGCGTCTTCCACTCGCGGAGCACGCGCAGGTCACGCGCGTCGAGCGCGACGATCCGATCGCTGCGGCGGTCCGCCACGTACACGCGCTCGTCGTGTGGGTCGTACGCGAGCTGACCTGCGCCGCGTCCAACCGCGTGTCTGGCGAGGACCTTGCCCGCCTCGTCGATCGCGACCAGGGTGCCGCTGTCGCCATCGATCACGAGCGCGCCGCGTGCAGTGCTGGCGATGCGCGACGAGGTCAGGTACGGCGCCGCGCCGACCTGGCTCGCCGCGGGAGAGACGGAGGGCGAGGCAGGCTTGCGCTCCGGTGGGCGCGGTGCCACCGACGACGTGCAACCCGCTGCGCAGATCAAGATCGCTACGACGTGGTTCCCTCGCACCTCCGGCTGACACCGCCGGCGTGGTGACGGTTGCAACTCAGAGTCGGTAGCCGAGCACGGCGTCGATCGCGACGAACGGTGTGCCGAACGAGATGTCGTCGACCTTGGCGTGGATGTACTGCACGCCGGCACCCACACGCAGGTCGAGCTTCTCGCTCAGGCCGAACGCCCAGCCCACGAACGCGCCGGCGGTGACCGCGTAGCCACCCAGGCCAAGGAGCGTCTCGTCGACGAGCGCGGTGCGTACGTAGGGCGCGACGTAGAGGCCGCGGCCGGTCTTGCTGGCGAACCAGGTGGGCCGCAGTCCGACGCCGAGGCCCTTGATGTCCTCGCCGAGGTCGAACCACGGCAGGAAGTACGTGCCGAACACGAACGTCTCGATGCCGAGACTGACGTGGTCGAGGATCGGCTGCTCGTACGCGAAGCCGATGACTGACAATCCACCGTCGATCTGCAGCTGCTTGTCGCCAGCGCTCGCGACGGTAGGTACCAGAACGAGCGCGAGCGCGAGGACGGAGCGCATGGTGGCGGCGATGGTATCAGCGCAGCGCGGCGACGACGGCGTCGAACGCCAGCAGCTCGGTGCCGCGTACGATGATGAACGAGCGAGAGCCGTCGGCAGTGGTGATCTCGAACAGCCCGGTGCCCTTGCCTCGGTCGGCAACGTGCAGCGCCGTGTTCGCCTCGAGCGCGCTCACGTGCTGCCACAGTGCGGCGAGCTGCGCGGCATCGATCCGGCCGGCGCGCGGGTCGCCGCCGGAGTACATCCCCGTCGAGCTGCGCTCTGGCGTGATCGGGACGTACTCGAAGCGCGCGCCATCGCCGTCGGCATGGAAGCGATACGCGTTGGCGCTGCCATCCCGAAATACCAGCTCGTCGAACATGGTTGTCATTCGCCGCCCTCCACCTGAATGCTGACCGTCTTCGTCGTCGTGCCCCGCTGGTACGTGACGGGAAACGCGGCGCCGAGCGTATGGCTGTCGAGCAGGAGCTGCACGGCCATCCCGCTGAGGCCCTCGACCGGCTGGCCATCGACGGCAACGATCAGATCGTCCACGAGCAGGCCGGCCTTCGCCGCCGACGACGCGGGGCGAATCTGCGCGATGCGCGGCGGCGTGACCTGCCAGCTGAAGCTGGCGCCGGTCGTGCCATGCATCGCCGCGGCGCTTCCCGATCCGGTGGCGGCCTTGGCGTTCGAACGGCTCGTGACAATGCAGCGAGATAACCAGATCGCGAGCAGCGCGAGAACCACGAACACCACCGCAACCACACCCCGCGCGTTCATGGCGCCAGTGTACCGGAGGTGTAGAGCGACATCGTGTCGCTCGACGTCGTTCGCGGCGACAGCCACGGCACGTCAGGAAGCTCGAGGCCGACGGTGGCGACCGTGATCGGGTTGCGCCGCGCGAGGGCTGCGAGCCGGTCGATCACCGAGGCGAGCATCGGGCCATTGCACGGCGCGTAGAGGAAGAACACCGTGCCGTCGAGAGCCGTGTCGGCTGCGTTCGCGTGCACGAACGTGACATCGGTCAGCCCGAGGTCGGAACTTACAACGCGTGCACGCTCGACGAGATGCGCTTGGATTTCGATCCCGCTCGCACGCGCGCCGGTGAGCAAGTGCGCGAGGATCGCGACGCGCCCGAGGCCCGATCCGATATCGACGAACGCGTCGCCGGCCTCGCGCATCGGAACGTCGCGAGCGAGCGCGAGGATCTCATCGACGCCGCACGGCAGGTACGGAACCGAGCCGCGCGGTAGCAGTGCGTCGACCTCGGGCGGCCCGATCATGAGCAGCTCGTCGGTCCATGCGTCTCGCTCGTCCCACGGGATCGATGCGATCAGCTCGGCGAGCGCGGCCCCGCGCAGCGTGCCAGCGATGACCTGCGCGCGAGCCTCGATCGCGCTGTCTCGGAGCGCCGGATCCACGCGCTACGCCGCGCCGTCGACTGGCTTGTCGGGTGGTGCGGTCAGCGTCTCGTCGTCGCCACCGCCCTCGACGATCTTCTGCGCGACCACGGTCGGGTGCGCGAGCGCACCCTCGGCGAACTTGAGCGCGAACGGAAGCGGAAGGTCGCGTGTGTCGATCCAGCGGCCACCGCGGCTGCGCGACTGTTCGCCGGCGAGCGAGGCCAGCTCGAGCACGGCGGTCCAGTACAGCTCGGGCTTCTCGTCGCGATCGAGTGGGTGGGCGCGACGCTTCTGCTCGACCTGCTTGAGGGCGGTCCCGAAATCCGCCGAGCCATAGCTGCTGCGCACGTGATGCGCGAGGCCAGAGAACGCGACATCGATCAGCGCAGCGACGCTCGCAGGCTGCGCGCGCCGGGTCACGAGGTCGCCGTTGCGCTCGGCGATGCTGGCGCCGGCGCGGGTGATGGCTTCGGACAGCTCGCTCGGCATCGACGCGGCCGACACGTAGCGGACCTCGCCCTTGCCTTCGAACTTCGCGTCGAGTGCGCGGTGCGCCGAGAGCACGCGGGCGACCGCGATCAGGAGCGACAGGCTCGGCACGCGCTGCATCTGCACGCCGGTGCGCTCGTCCTCGATCAAGATGATCGCGCCCCCGCTCGGGTTGGAACGGACACGGTCTAACTTATGAACGCGTGCCCACACGCCACGACTATAGTCGACGTACAATCAGGCGTGCGCTCGCTCGCCCGGATCCTGCTGCTTAGTTTCGCTTGTCTGGCCGGCTGCCAGGACGGCGAGAAGCAGCGACGCTCGCCGCCGGCACCGCCGACGACGATCGCGCCGCTCGATCTCAATGCCGCGACGCTGAAGCAGCTCGAGCGGCTGCCTGGCATCGGACCGAAGCACGCCCGTAGCATCCTCGCGTCGCGCAATGCGCGAGGCGGTAGGTTCCAGCGGATCGAGGATCTGCTCGCGATCGATGGAATCGGTACTCGGACCGTCGACGCGATCCGTCCGTATATCGTGCTCGGGCCTTAGATACCGAACAGGATCGCGGCGCCGGCGATCGACCCGACGATGAGGCCGATCACGACGAACAGCAGCACGCGACTGCCCGACTTCGCGGGCGCCGCGGGCACCGCCGAAGGAGGCATGCCGTGCGCCGGCGTGCTCATCATCGGCTGATTGCCCGACTGGTAGTGCGCCGGGGGCATGCCATGCGCGGGCGTGCTCATCATCGGCTGGTTGCCCTGCGGATAGCCCGACGGAGGCATGCCCTGCGGGGGCGTGCTCATCATCGGCTGGTTGCCCGACGAGTGCTGGGCTGACGGCGGCATGCCGTGCGCGGGCGTGCTCATCATCGGTTGATTGCCCGACGGGGGCATGCCGTGGGCGGGCGTGCTCATCATCGGCGGACCGCCGTGCGTCGGTCGCATCCCGTGCGCCGGCGTGGTCATCA
>JBBQFU010000085.1:0-31499 GCA_038322185.1 Haliangiales bacterium | reverse complement strand
ACTGGGTCGTCGACCGCGACCTCCGGATCCTGCGCACCGGCGGCGCGATCCAGGAGGTCCTCGGCTATCCCCCGGATCGGTTCGTCAACGTCCGCCTCTCGTCGGTCCATCGCCACGAGCCGGGCTCGGTCGATCCGGTCCCGTATCACCAGCGCGCGCTCGATGGCGCGACCGTCGGCTACGACACCACCTATCGCGGCAAGCAGCTCGCGGTGATCGTCGCGCCGTACCGCCGCGATGGCGTCACGATCGGCGCGATCGGGACGACGATCGACGTCACGTCGTCGCGCGCGCTCGAGCGCCGGCTCGTCGACGCGCAGCGTGCGGAGAGCCTCGGCGTGCTCGCCGGTGGCCTCGCGCACGACTTCAACAACCTGCTCGTCGCCGTGCTGGGCAACGCGGACCTCGCGCTCCGCGAGACGCCCGCCGGCAGTCCCGGTCGGTCTGCGCTCGAGAACATCCGCATCGCCGGTCTGCGTGCCGCCGAGCTCACCGATCAGCTTCTCGCGTACGCAGGTCATTGTGGCGCCGGCACGGTTCGCGTCGAGCCCGGTCTGCTCGTCGACGAGCTACTGCGCATCATCGCGCCCGCAATCCCCGAGAACATCAAGATCTCGGTCGACTTCCCCGCCAAGCTCGCCGTGCGCGGCGATCCAGGCCAGCTTCGGCAGGTGTTGCTCAACCTCGTCAACAACGCGCGCGACGCACTGCTCGGCCGCGGCGGCGAGATCACCGTCCGTGCCGAGGCCATCCACTTCGACGGCAGCCCGCACCCCGACGACATCCAGAGCGTGGCCGCTGGCTCGTACGTGATGATCGAGGTCAGCGACGACGGTCCCGGCATGGATGTCGAAACGCGGCGTCACGTGTTCGAGCCGTTCTTCACGACCAAGCAGACCGGGCACGGGCTTGGCCTCGCCGCGGTGCTTGGCATCGTACGCACGCACGGCGGCGGCATTCGTGTGACGTCGGCGCCCGGGCGGGGCGCCCGATTCGAGGTGCTGTGGCCCGCGGCCATCACTGCATCGATCGCGGCCGTGTCGCCGCCCGTGGGCTCGCAGACCGTGCTCGTGATCGACGACGAGGACCTGGTCCGTGACGTCGTCGCCCGCATGGTGGAGGAGCTCGGCTACGCAGCGATCACCGCGGCTGACGGTAAGTCCGGCCTCGCGATGATCGAGCAGCAGACCGTGGACGCGGTTCTCGTTGACCTCACGATGCCCCTGATGAGCGGCGCCGACGTGGTCAAGGTCCTGCGGGAGCGCCGCCCAAATCTGCCCCTCATTGTCTGCTCTGGATACGACCGCGACGGGCGCGGCCCGATGCAGGCGGATGCGTTTCTGCCCAAGCCGTTTCGCATCGACTCCCTGCAGCGCACACTGGCGAAACTGTTGCCATTACGAAGTGTGTAGGGGCCTTCGTTACCGGCCCAGGATGCGTATGCTGAAGGGGTGTCCGACGCTCCTGCCACGATCAAGGTCCTGCTCGTCGAAGACGACGTTCGTCTCGCGCAGCTGACCTGCCGCTACCTCGAAGGCCACGGTGTGCTCGTGACCCACGCGGCCGATGGGCTCGAAGGACAGGCCGAGGCGCTTCGCCGCCAGTACGACTGCGTGATCCTCGATCTCATGCTCCCGGGCCGCGATGGCATCGAGGTCTGCCGCGAGCTGCGCGGCCGGATCGATGTTCCGATCATCATGGTCACCGCGCGCGGCGAAGAATCCGATCGCGTGCTCGGCCTCGAGGTCGGTGCCGACGACTACGTGACCAAGCCGTTCTCGCCGCGCGAGCTGCTCGCACGCATCCGCGCGAACGTGCGGCGCGTGCGCGGGCAAGCGGGTCCCGCACCGGAGACAATCCAGGTCGGCGGCCTGGTGCTCGATCCCGCGAAGATGGCGGTCGCGCTCGACGGCAATCCGATCGATGTCACCGCCTACGAGTTCTCGATCTTGCGCGCGCTCGCGCAGCGCCCCGGCAAGGTCCTATCGCGCGAGCAGCTGCTCGATCTCGCGAAGGGCTCGGCGGATCTCAGCTTCGATCGCTCGATCGATGTCCACGTGTCGCGTCTGCGCGCGAAGCTCGGCGACGACAGCCGCAGCCCGAAGATCCTCAAGACCGTGCGTGGCGTCGGCTACCTCCTCGCCGGAGGCAGCGACTAGTGTCTCGCCGCCGGCTCGCGCTGCGACTGTATGGCCTGACCGCGGCGATCTCGGTCGCGATCATCATCGCGATGTTCGTGTTGCCGCGCTTCGTCGGCAGCCCGCGCTATCTCGAGCCGCAGGCGGCGCTCGTGCAGAACATGGTCGATTTCATCTCGCTGCGGGAGCCCGTGCGCATCCCCATCATCGTCGATCGCTGGTCCAAGCGCCTGCGCGGCAAGCTCACGCTCTACGATCCCGCAGGCAACCTCATTCGTTCCACGGCCGAGGACCAGAGCCCGCCGACGGCCCGCGAGCTCGAAGGGCTGCAGGACCAAAAATGGGTGCTCAAGTGGCGGCGCATTGTGGTGCGCAGCGACGACGGCAAGATGATCGGCGTCTACGTTCCCAACAGCCCCGGCTTCCCGTGGGGGTTCGTGCTGCCGCTGAGCGCCGCCGTACTGCTCGTCGTCGGTGCCGCGACGCTGTGGTTCTCGCGCCGCCTCGTGAAGCCGCTCGAGGCGCTCGCGACGGCGGCGCGCGAGTTCGGTGGCGGTGATACCGCCGCCCGCGCCAAGCTTGTCCGCGACGACGAGCTCGGCGACGTCGGCCGTGCGTTCGACGACATGGCCGACCGCACCGCCGCGCTGCTGTCGTCACAGCGCCAGCTGATGGCTGATGTCTCGCACGAGCTGCGCACGCCGCTCGCCCGCATCCGCGTCGCGCTCGAGCTCGCCGCCGAGGATCCGCTTGCGGCGAAAGACGTGCTCAGCGATGTCAGCATCGATCTCGACGAGATCGATCAGCTGATCGCGGACATCCTCACCACCGCACGGCTCGATGCCGACCATGCCCCGGTCAAGCGCGAGCCAATCAGCGTCGGCGAGCTTGCCGACCGCGCATCGAAGCGATTCTCCGCACGCCATCCGAACCGCACGCTCGATTACACGGTCGACGACCCCGAGCGCGCGATCGAGTGCGACCCGGTGCTGCTGCGCCGCGCGATCGACAACCTGCTCGACAATGCGGCCAAGTACTCCGAGCTCAGCACGCCCGTGAAGTTCGCGGTGCATCCGAACGGCAAGTCCGTCGAGTTCGAGATCGTCGACAAGGGCGTCGGCATGTCGAAGGACGAGCTCGACCGAGCCGGTACACCGTTCTGGCGCGCCGACGGCAGCCGCGCGCGCAAGACCGGTGGCGTGGGCCTCGGCCTCGCGCTCGCGCGTCGCATCGCACGCGCACACGGTGGCGATGTTTCGCTGGTGTCAGCGCCGGGCCGCGGCACGACCGCGCGGCTTCAGATTCCGTTGGAGGAAGTATCGTGACTGCAGCGCTCAAACGTTGGATACTCCGCATCATCGTCCTGGCGATCGTCGCCGGCGGCGGCGCCGCGCTCTGGATCAAGAAGCCGTGGGCAAAAGGCGAGACGCCGATCACGTTCGCCACGGTGGCCGTCACCAAGGGCAACATCGCCGCGCTGGTCACGGCGAGCGGCACGCTGTCCGCCGTCGGTACCGTGGTCGTTGGTTCGCAGGTCTCCGGTCGCGTCGTCGAGCTCGGCGCTGACTTCAACGACAAGGTCACGAAGGGTCAGGTCATCGCGAAGCTCGACGAGAGCGTGCTGAAGGCCCAGATCGATCAGCAGCAGGCGGCCTACGATGCCGCCGTCGCGGGCCTGCGCCAGGTGCAGGTCACCGCGGCCAATGCCAAGCGGCAATACGACCGACAGAAGGCGATGCAGGACCAGCAGCTCGTCGCCGGCGCCACGGTCGAAGGATTCCAAGCGACCTCCGAGGCAGCGCAGGCGTCGATCAGTGCCGCGCGCGCCGACGTCGCCCGCCAGGCCGCAACGCTCAAGCAAGCACGCACGAACCTCAGCTTCGCGACGATCATCTCGCCCGTCGACGGCGTCGTGCTGTCGCGCTCGGTCGAGCTCGGCCAGACGGTCGCGTCTGCGCTGCAGGCACCCGTGCTGTTCACGATCGCCGAGGATCTCGCGCGCATGCAGATCAACACCGCCGTTGCCGAGGGTGACGTCGGCGCGCTCAAGGAAGGCATGAAGGCCACGTTCACCGTCGATGCGTTCCCGGGCAAGACGTTCAACGGCGTCGTGCGCCAGGTGCGCAACGCGCCGACGACGACCCAGGGCGTCGTGACGTACGACGCGGTGATCGACGTCAACAACGCCGACCTCGCGCTGCGCCCCGGCATGACCGCGAACGTCACGTTCGTGCTCGACCAGGTCGAGAACGTCGTCAAGATTCCCAACAGCGCACTGCGCTTCAAGCTCTCGCGCGAGCAGATCACGCAGATCCGCGAGAAGTTCGGCGGCAGTGGCCGCGGCTCGGGCAGCGGACGTCGCGGCGCCGGCGGCTCCGGCGAGTGGAGTGGCGGCAGCGGCGCGTCCGGCGGCGGTGCGCCTGAGATGGCCGGCGGCTCGGGCGCGGGCGGCGGTGGTCGCGGTGGTCGCGATCCGAATCGCAAGCAGCTGTGGAAGCTCGTCGACGGCAAGCCGAAGATGGTGTTCGTCAAGACCGGGCTCACCGACGGCAGCACCACCCAGCTGCTCGAAGGCGAGCTGGCACCGGGCGACCAGCTGATCACCGAGATCCAGGGTTTGCCCGCGCAGGTGCGGCGAAAGACGGGAGCGTTCTAGTGAGCACGCCGCTCGTCTCGATGCTCAACATCCATCGCACCTACGTGATGGGGGACAACCTCGTGCACGCGCTGCGCGGGGTGGACCTGACCATCGAGAAGGGCGAGTCGATGGCGATCATGGGTACGTCCGGATCCGGCAAGTCCACGCTGATGAACATCATGGGGTGTCTCGACCAGCCGACGCAGGGCAAGTACATGCTCAACGGCAAGGACGTGTCGAAGCTGTCGCGCTCGCAGCTCGCGGACGTGCGCGGCCGGATGATCGGCTTCGTGTTCCAGAGCTTCAATCTGTTGTCGCGCACGAGCGCGCTCGAGAACGTGGAGATGCCGCTGCTCTATCAAGGCGTGTCTGCTCGCGAGCGCCACAAGCGCGCGATGGAGGCGCTCGAGCGCGTCGGCCTCAAAGATCGCTACGACCACCACTCGAGCCAGCTGTCGGGCGGCCAGCAGCAGCGTGTCGCGATCGCGCGGGCGCTCGTCGGCAAGGCCCCGATCATCATGGCCGACGAGCCGACCGGAAACCTCGACACCAAGACCTCGCACGAGGTGATGGGCATCCTGCAGGCGCTCGGCGACGAAGGCATCACGGTGGTGCTCGTGACCCACGTGTCCGACATCGCCGCGCACGCGCGCCGCGTGATCGTGCTGCGCGATGGTCTCATCGTCGAGGATCGCCAGCAGGAACCGGTGAGAATCGCGTCGTGAACGTCTTCACCACGTTCAGGCTCGCGCTGCGTGCGCTGTGGCGAAACAAGGTTCGCTCGGGGCTCACGATGCTCGGCATCATCTTCGGCATCGGCACCGTGATCGCGATGATCGCGAGTGGCCAGGGCGCCCGCGAGTCGGTCGCCGAGGTGTTCCGATCGATGGGCACGAACCTCCTGATCATCAGCAACGGCTCGTCGAACCGCGGCGCGGTCGCCGGCGGTGCGGGCTCGCGCATGGCGCTCACCTGGGACGACCTCGCGGCGCTCGAGAAGGGGGAAGTGCCGACGCTGCGCTATGTCACGCCGGTCTTGCAGCAGAAGGTCCAGATCAGCTCCGAGGACGCGAACTGGAACACCACCGTCATCGGCACCACGCCCACGTTCTTCAAGATCAAGAACTGGGAGGCCAAGGAAGGCACGCTGTTCGATGAGGATGCCGCGACCTCGGGCCCCAAGATCGCCGTCGTCGGCGCAACCATCGTCACCCAGCTCTACGGCGGTCGCAGCCCGATCGGCCAGATGATCCGCATCAGCGGCCAGCCTTACGAGGTCGTCGGCGTGCTCGTCGCGAAGGGCCAGTCGGCCATGGGCCAGGACCAGGACGACACCATCGTGCTCCCGCTCAGGGCCTATCAGCAGAAGCTCGACCGCGGCGTGGGCAAGTACATCACGCGCGGTCAGATCTACGTCTCGACTCACACCGAAGCAGATATCCCGCGCGCCGAGCAGCAGGTTGCTGACCTGTTACGCCAGAAGCACCAGCTGGGCGCCGACGACGAGGACGACTTCCGCATCCGCAACCTCGCCGAGTTCGCGCTGCGCCAGAAGGAGTCGACCGACAAGATCACCACACTGCTCGCGATCGTCGCCGCGATGTCGCTCGTCGTCGGTGGCATCGGCGTGATGAACATCATGCTCGTGAGCGTGATCGAACGAACGCGCGAGATCGGCATCCGCATGGGCGTCGGCGCCAAGCCGATGGACGTGATGACGCAGTTCCTCGTCGAGTCGCTGGTCCTCAGCTTCATTGGCGGCATGCTGGGATTGGGATTCGGTGCGCTGTTAGCGAAATACATGGCCGGTTACTACGGCTGGTCCTACGTGTTCCCGATGGAGACCGCGGCGATCGCATTTGCGGTGTCCGGCGCGGTCGGCGTTGGATTCGGGCTCTATCCGGCGGTCCGCGCGTCGCGGCTCGATCCGATCACAGCCCTGAGGTACGAGTCATGAAGTTGGTGCGAATCACTCTGTGCTCGCTGCTCGCTGCCGCGCCTGCCTCCGCGCAAGCTCCCACGCAGCTGACGATGGAACAGGCGGTGCAAATCGCCATGCAGCAGCAGCCGTCGCTGCGGCAGCAGCGTGCGCAGGTCGAAGCCGCACGCGGCCGCGTCGACGCGGTGAGAACCAATCTGCGCCCGCAGGTCACGGTCTCGGCGGGTGCCGACATCGGCGGCGGTCAAGGCAGCGACATTCGCAACCTGAGCTACGGATTCTCGCTCGGTGCGAGCGCGAACTGGCGCATCACCGACTTCGGTCAGACGCGCGCACAGGTTCGTGCGGCCGAGCTCAACGTCGACGCGGTGGCTGCGGGCACCCAGATCAACGAGCTCGACGTGCGCACCGATGTCGAGATCACCTATCTCGAGGCGGTCGCGCGAGCACGCCTCGTCGGCGTTGCCGATGCGACGGCGCGCAGCGAGGTGCTTCACCTCGACCAGGCGCGACGGTTCGTGGAGGCGCAGGCCAAGGATCCGATCGAGGTCACGCAGGCCGCGGCGCGCGCCGCGCTCGCGAAAGCCTCGCTCGCATCCGCCCAGTCGAATGCCGCCATCGCGCTCGCGAATCTGCGCAGTGCGATCGGCATGGTCGATCCTGCGCAGACCCTCGCGGTCGGTCAGGACTGGCCGACCGCGCCGCCGACCATCGCGCCTCCGAGCCTGGTCGCGCTCGTCGCGACCGCGCGCAGCAAGCGGCCCGAGATCGTGCAGTTCGACAAGCAGGTCGAAGCGGCCGAGGCGAACATCGACGTGGCGCTGATGTCGCGGCGTCCGGTGCTGTCGGCCACGGCGCGTAGCAGCTGGTCGCCCGGCGGCAGCTATGCCGAGGACCCGGCGGCGACGAGCTTCGCCTCGACCTGGGACCTCAACCACCCGGCGTGGAGTGTGGGGCTCAACCTGAGCTGGCTCATCTACGATGGTGGCCGTCAGAAGGCCGATGTCCGGGTAGCTCGCGCAAACCGTGAGTCAGCACTCGCGCAGCGCGATGCCTTGTTGTTGTCGCTCACGACCGAGCTCGACGCCACCCGGGCGCGGATCGAGGCTAACCGCGCGTCGATCATCGCATCCACGGAAGCCGTCGATGCGGCACGCGCCCAGCTCAAGCTTGCCGAGGCGCGTTATGCCCACGGGCTCGGTAGCCAGATCGAGCTCGCCGATGCCCAGTTCGCGGTGACCAGCGCGGAGGGGCTCCTCATCCAGGCCGAATGGCAGCTTGCGTCGGCGTGGGCTTCGCTACGTCGGGCGCTCGGAACGCTGTAAAACAGGCGCTACCGACGGGGCCGCGGGTTATTCTGTGGCCGATGGGGATTCGCAGCAGAGTCGCGCTGTTCGCTGTCGGTCTGTTCGCCGCGTGCGGTGACAACCTCGAGCCTGAGCAAGACATCGACTCCTCGGTCGTGATCGAGCTCGACACCAGTGCACCGACACAGGTGAAGGCCGGCGAGATGATCGCGGTCACCTGCACCCTGCTCGAGAACGGCATCACGACGATGGTCGCGGCAGACGTCCGCGTCGTCGCCGAGGAGAACATCTTCCGCGAGGGCAAGGCCGTGATGGCTCGCAAGGTCGGCGTGGTCGAGGTGAGCTGCGCGCTGCCCGGCCGCGGCCTCGTCGATCCCACCCCCGCGCTCGTCGAGATCGTGCACGGCACTGCCGCGAACGTCGTGACGACGGTGACGCCGGATCCGGTCGTCGCAGGCAACAGCGTCGCCGCGACGTGCGTGGTCTATGACGGATTTGGCAACATCATCGAGGACGGCGACGAGCCCTCGCTCAGCGTGTCGCCGATCGACGCTGGCAATGAGCTCACCGGCCTCACCGCGTTCATGACACGCGCCGGCCACTACACCGCGCGCTGTGATCTCCCCGGTACCTCGACCAACAACGCCGGCTTCGACGTGATTCCCAACCTGCCCGCCTCGATCGTGCTCGCGCGCTGGCCCGATCTGCCGATCTATGCGGTCGGGTCGATCGTCGATGTCACGCACATCGTGAGCGATCGCTACGGCAACGAGATCCTCGAACCGTCGGTCATCAAGACCGTGACGCCCACCGTCGGTCCTGGCCCGGCCGTGCACATGCTCGCCGGCCAGTGGCGCTACGACGGAGAAGGTCGCTACACCGTGCTCGCCACCGTCGACGGTCCGACGGACATGAACGTCGCGCTCAGCGCCAGCGTCGAGATCCTCGTGAACAGCCGCGGCCCGGCGATCTCGTGCATCGGCGACGCGTCGATGATCAACATGACTCCGGGCGGCACCTATACCGTCAACGGCAACGCGAACGACGCCAACGGTGTCCAGTCGCTCACGGTCAACGGCAGCGCAGTCACGGTCGCGAACGATGGTTCGTTCTCGGCGAACATTTCTACGCGCTTCGGTATCAACTTCGTCGACATCACCGCGCTCGACACGTTCGACCAGCCGACCACCAAGGTCTGCACGTTCCTGGTCTCGAACCGCTACGGCGTCACACAGACCCCGATCGCGGACACCGTGTCGCTCAAGCTCACGCAGAACGCGGTCGACGACGGCAACCGGACCAATGGCCTCAACTCGCTCGACGACATCCTCTACGCGATCATCAACAGCGCCGGCCTGTCGAACACGCTGCACAACTCGCTGCTCGCGGCGAATCCGATCAAGCCGAGCTCGTGCGACAGCCAGACCTGCACGTTCCTTGGCTGTGTCTGCTGGGCCAGCTCCGGCGTGACCTACCTCGACCGCGACCTGCCGGGCACGAACACCGTGTCGCTGCAGCTGGTCCCCAACGGCCTCACCGCGAACGTGTACATCCCGAATCCGGCGGTGCGCTTGAACGTCGCTGGTCGGATCGCCGGCATCCCGTACAACAGCACCGGCTGGGTGCGGTTCTCGTACGTCAGCGTCGGCTTGACGCTCGATCTCGCGATCGTCAACAGCAGGCCAAAGATCACCGTGCGCCCCGGCAGCGTGACCGCCGATGTCGGCACCGTGACCACCGACTTCAACGGCGTCGACGGCTGGATCATCGACAACATCATCGTGCCGCTCGCCCAGGGCTACATCCGTGACCTGGTGCGCAACATCATCCGCGACTTCGTGACCAACAACTTCAACGCGGCGCTCGATGGCGTGATCGGCAGCCTCGATATCAACACGCTCGGCGCCACGTTCAACGTGCCGCGCATCGATGGCAGCGGCAACGTGCCGATGAGCTTCGGCCTCGGGTTCTCGTCGGTGGCCACCAGCAGCACCCGCGTGCTGTTTGGGATCGGCACGCGGTTCTCGACGACCGCCGCGAACGCATTCCCGACGCTCGGCGTTGCGCTACCGCCGACCCCGAACGTGCTCTCGGACCCGAGCATCGTGTCGCCGGCGAACACGGCGGTCGCCGCGCATGTCGGTGTGCTCAACGGTGCCCTCCACGCGCTGTGGCGTGCGAACTACTTCTCCGCGACCGTGAGCGGCACGACCATCCCGGGCCTGCCGGCGGGCGTGTCATTCGTGCTCAACACGCGACTGCCGCCGATCGCGCTGATCTCGGCCGCGAGCATCCCGCAGCTGCAGTTCGGCGCGATGGATCTCACGGTCATCCACCCGAGCCTGCCGCCGAACCTGAGCGTCACGCTCGGCGCGGATGCGCACGCGACCGTGAACCTCGTCGGCAATGACCTCGTGTTCGGTGGTGTGGTGATCGACGCGCTCCATGTCTCGACCGACGCGATCAACCTCACCCCGCAGCAGCAGATGGATCTCGAGACCGTACTGCTCACGCTGCTCCAGGACCTCGTGAACCAGTCGCTCAACGATGTGCTGCCGGCGATCCCGATCCCGTCGTTCACGCTGCCCGCGTCGCTGTCGACCTTTGGCCTGCCCGCCGGGGCCAGGCTCGGCATCGTGACGCCGACGCTGACGACCACGCCGCAGCACTTCACGCTGCGTGGCCGCTTCGGCGTTCAGTAGGCGGCTGTCCGAACTTCGGTCGCCACCCAGGCCGGCGTGCGGACAGCGCGCGCGCAACCTCGCGGGACTGCTCGCGCGCTGTGCTGGCGCGTTCGTTGCTGTTGTCTCGCTCGCATATGGTGACCAATGACCGGCCACGGGAGCGTCTGTGGCTTCGCGGCGTCCAGACGATCGGCGACGAGGAGCTGATCGCGATCCTCCTCGGATCCGGCGTTCGCTCCCGCCCTGCCCTCACCGTCGCGAGCGAGCTCGTGACCCGCACCGGAGGCGTCGTCGCGTTGTCGCGTGCGTCCCCTCGCGAGCTCGCGCTCGTGCGTGGCGTCGGAACCGCGCGCGCCACTCGCGTCGCAGCCGCATTCGAGCTCGGTCGTCGCGCGATGGAGTCGCATCATCGGCGCGAGCTGGTCGCACGCCCCGAGGACATCTATGGCTTGTGCGCGCCGCGCGTCGCCGGACTGCAGCAAGAAGTCTTCATCGCGGTCGGCATGGACATTCGCAACGGCCTCCTCGATGTCGTCGAGGTCGCGCGAGGCAGCGTGCACGCCGTCGAGGTGCACCCGCGCGAAGTGTTCCGTCCGCTCGTACGCATGGCCGCCGCCGCCGGTGTCGTGGTGCACAACCATCCGTCGGGCGATCCCACGCCGAGCCCCGAGGACGTCGCGCTCACGCGGCGGCTGCGCGATGCCGGTCAGCTCCTCGGCATTCCGATCATCGACCACGTCGTGATCGGCGACAACAGCTTCCGCTCGATCGCCGAGTACATGGGTAGCGAGCTGTGACGCTACGGACCGGGCGGCGGCGGCGGCGGACCGGGCGGGCCCGGCTGCGGCGCGGGCTGCGTCGCGTCGCGTAGCCTCTGCTCGAGCTCGGCGGCCCTGCGGCGTGCCTCGTCGCGTTCCCTCTCGATGTTCGCGCGCGCAGCGATCGCAGCATCGCGCTCCTTCTCCGACGCAGCCTGCGCGAGCCGAGCCGCATCGCGCTCCTTCTCCGACGCAGCCTGCGCGAGCCGCGCCGCATTGCGATCCGCCTCCGCCGCAGCGGCCGTGGCCTTCGCCGCATCGCGCTCCCTGTCGGCGGCATCGCGCGCCGCCTTCGCAGCTTCGCGATCTCGCTCGGCAGCCGCCTGTGACGCACGCGCCGCTTCCTTGTCACGCTCGGCCTGATCGCGCGCGGAGTTCGCGTTGTCGCGCGCGGCGTTCGCCTCGTCCTTCTCCTTCATCGCCTGCTGGAACCTGCGGACCGCTTCCTCGGCGGTTCCCTTCGCCTGCGTCGCCGCGGACTCGGCAGCCTTGCGCGTCTCCTCGGCCGCCCTGCGCTTCTTGTCGGCCTCGGCACGCAGCTGCTGCGCGTCTTTACCCTCGCGCTCCGCCTGGTCGGCACGCGCCCGCGCCGCGTCGGCCTCGCGGCCCGCCTCGTCGGCGATCCGCCCCTTCTCGCTCGCGTCGACCTGCGCCGAGGCCGCGAGGGTACGCAGCTCGGCCTCTTCCTTCGCCTGCTTCTGGACCTGCGCCCACACGAGCGCGGCCGCGACCGCCGATGCGACGAGGAATGCCATCGTGACCGTCGCCGCCTTGTGCTGGCGTGCCCACCGCGATAGCCGGCCGGTGACCGAGTAGCGATGCGAGAACACGAGGTCGCCGGTCAGGTACTGCTTGAGCGCGCGGACCAGCTCTTCCGCGGTGAACCGATCCTTGGTATCGCGAGCCATCGCGCGCGTGATGATTCCGGACAGCTCCTTGTCCTTGGGCATCGCCGGCGGAATCACGTCGTCAGACTGCAGCCACGCCATGAACGCGTCGATCTGCGCGCTGCGGCCGCCCGGCGACGTCGCCGTGTTCCAGTTGAACGGTGTGCGTCCGGACACGACCTCGTACAGCGTGATGCCGAAGCTGTAGACATCGAAGCCCGGCTCCGCCTTGCGGCCCTGGCTCTGCTCGAGTGGGATATACGGCGGCGTGCCGGCGCTGATCGTGACCATGCGTCCCGTCGCCGACGGTGACGGATCGTGAATCGACGGCTCGTTGCCGCTCGGCGCGTCGAGATCGCGCGCGATGCCCCAGTCGATCAGCGTGGCCTCGCCGCGCTTACCGAGCAGGATGTTGTTCGGCGTGACATCGCGATGCACCACGCGGCGCTCGTGCGCGTACGCAAGTGCCTCGGCCACCGCCACCAGGTTCGACAGCAGCTCGACGCGCTCGCGCGTGCGCGGCTTCTTCTCCGCCGCTTCCTGCTCGGACAGCTCGTCAAGGCGGTCGCGTAGCGCAATCCCGTCGACGCGCTCGAGCACGCAGAACGGCCAGCCGACCGTCGACTTGCCGAGCTCGTAGAGCGTGACGATCGATGGATGCTGCAGCTTGGCGAGCACGCGCGCCTCGGCGGTCACGCGATGCTGGAACAGCTCGTTCATGCCCGCGGGCAGCCCCTCGTCGTCGCGCGGGGTCTTGAGCATCACGGTGCGGCCGAGGCGGCGATCCTCCGCGGCGAAGATCTGCGCCATGCCACCACGGGCGATCGGATCCGCGGGCCACACGAACGCGCTCTCGTTGACCAGGCCCTTGGGCAGGTCGAGCGGAATCGGTGCGCCGTCGGGGTCGGAGTCCGCAGCGATCACCGACTGACACATCTCGCACGACGCCACGTGCTCGTGGATCTTCGGCTCGCTCGGATTGCGCAGCTGCGCGATGGTCGGGTGGGGCCCGCTCATCCCTGGCTGCGTCTGGTCCGTCTCCATCCCGTGGTTATAACTCGTTACTGCACATCGACGATGACGTTCGAGATACGGATCATCCATGGGCTCGTGGTGTTGGCCAGGTACGGGATACCGACGGAGAACGCCAGGGTTCCGTTCGTCGCATCGCTCAGGTCGTGCGTCGACTGCTGCGCACCGTCGATGCTAACGGTGGCCATCCACGGCGAACCGATGGCGATGAAGACGCTGACGCGATGCCATTCGTCCTCGGGAAATCCGGCCACCGGGTAATTGATGAACGTGGGCGCGCCCGCATCAGGGTCGATGATCTCTTCGAGGTTTGTCGTCCCCCCGGTGGGGTCGTAGACGTACTCGAGCCCGTGCGACGACGTCGCCCCGTCGAACACCGCGAGTCCGAGGGCGGGTGTCCCGGCGCCCGCAACATCGATGCGCACGTCGAAGCTGTAGAGCAGCGAGGTCGTCGGCGCTGCGTGCCCGTACAGCAAGCTGACCTCGGCAGAGGCGCCGCCCACGTTGGTGGTGACGACGAGCGCCCCACTCGGCGCGGGTCCGCCGGTCGGATCGAAGACGAAGCTGCCGTTGACTTGCTCCTGGTTCGACCAGCCGGCGGAGCCGGCCGCGAAATCAGTGCAGAACGTCACCGACAGCGGGTCGCAGAATGGACCGGGCGGCGTATCGGGGCGGATGTCGTCGGTGACGCCAATCTCGCTATCGCCGCTGGCGTCACTCCGCGAATCGAAGCTCACGCGGCCGCAGCCGAGCGCGATCCCCGCGATCGTCAGTGCTGCTGAGAAGCGCCCCACAGGGGGCCATCCTACTACTGCTCAGTGGTCGCAGTCGGGGCCGTGCACGTGACCTTCGTGGCCATGCTCGGGAGCCTCGGGCAGCGGCGCGCCCTGCTCGGTCAGCTTCTCGACCTCGGTGACGGTCGCGCTGTCGACGAGGAACTTGAGGACCTTCTCCTGGCGAAGCGAGTAGCTCACGTTGTCGAGGCGGCCATCGCGCTGCCACTCGGCACGCAGCTTCGCGGGCGCGATGTTGCGCGCCTTGGCGGTCTGCTCGATGTGCTTGTTGATCTCGTCGTCGGTGACCGTGACGGCTTCCTTGTCGGCGATCGCCTCGAGGAGCAGCTGGCCGCGAACCTCGTCGGCGCCGGCGGGGCGCATCTTGTCCTTGAGGTCATCGGGGACCACCGCGTTGCGCTCCGGCTTCATGCCGAGCATCTGGCGGAGGCGGTGGTACTGGACCTCGACCGCGCGATCGACGAGCGAGCCGGCGACCGGGATCTGGTTCTTCTTGATCACCTCGCGGAGCACGGCCTCGCGAGCCTCGCGATCGATGCCCTCGCGCTCCTTGTCCTCGAGCTCCTTGCGGATCGCGGCCTTCAGGCCGTCGAGGGTGTCGGCCTTGCCGGTGTCCTTCGCGAACTCGTCGTCGAGCGCGGGAACGTCCTTCGAGCGCGCCTCGATGATCGTGATGACGAGGTTCGCCTTGCGGCCACGCGTCGACTCGTCCTTGTAGTCCTCGGGGACCGTGAGCTCGATCGCCTTGTCCTTAGTGTCGAGCGGGATGCCGGTGAGCGCGGCACGAATGCCGGGCAGCGGCTCGCGCTCGTCGTCGTCGAGATCGACCGCGAACTGCGGCTGGTTGATCGCGTGCTCGCCGATGGTGCCGGTGATGCTGAGCCCGACGATGTCGCCGGCGGCCGTCACTTCACGGCCCTCGATCGGGCGCAGCTCGGTGTGCTCGCGAACGAGCTGGGCGAGCGCGTCGTCGACCGCCTTGTCCTCGACGTTGAGGCGGCGGCGCTCGATGGCGAGACCCTTGTAGTCCTGCGGCGTGACTTCGCCGCGGACCTCGATGATCGCCTTGAACTTGAACGGCTGGCCCTTCTTGATCGGGTCGGCCTCCTCGACGCGCGGCTCGGCGACCGCAGCGAGGTTGTGCTCCTGGTTCGCCTTGAAGAACGACTCGCGCACGAGCTCGACCGCCACCTCGGCGTTCACGCGCGATCCGTAGACCTGCTCGAGGACGGGACGCGGGACCTTGCCCTTGCGGAATCCCTTGAGGGCGACGCCTTTGCTGAGCTCGCGGTACTGGTCGTTCAGCTTGGCGCTGACCGTCTCCCACGGGATCTCGACAGACATCTTCTTCTCGACGGGAGACACTTCTTCGATGCTTACCTGCATGGGCAGGACTGGTTACCACAGGCCATCGAGCACGAGGAGATGATCCGCAGTCGAAGATCGGCCGCATCAACGTCGTGTTTTCGTTGGGTCAGCGGCGCAGCCGATAGGTCGGCTCGCCGCCGCTCGGGTCGCCGGGCTCGACGAGGTCGCCCAGGCCGTACATCTCGAGCTTGCCGGTCAGCTCTTCCATGTACGAGACCGCGTCAGCGAGATCGAGGATGTGGCCGATCGCGCGCGCGCTCAGATGGTCGGCATCGCCAAGTGCCTCGAGCACCTTCTTCTCGCTCTTGTCGAGCATGAAGTCGGCCGGGACCACGCGGTCGACATAGCGGCCGAGCCGCGCCGACACGTGGGGCGCGAGCCCGAGCTTGACGATCGCTGACTGCGCTCCCGACCCCGATGCGTAGCCGAGCGCGGTGCGCACCAGGCCCATCGGCGGCGGCCGCGTCTTGCCGGTGCGCTGGCGCGGCATCGGCGTCTTGCGCAGCTCGGGATTGCTCGGCGCGACCGAGCCGACCGGGTGCGACTGCACCGAGCTCTGCTGGACGTGGGTGGCCGGCGCATTCTGCGGGACGTAGGTCGCGACCTGGCCCTGCTGCACGCGCGCGGCACCGGCCGGCTCGACGAACGAGACCGACGGGCCGCGATGATCGGGCCGCTGCGGCAACACGCGCGGCGCGCCGGGGCCCCAGTTGCCGGTGGGCTCGCGATCGAACGTCTGGCTCTCGTCGATCAGCCGCGGCGGATTGCCCTTCGATCCTGCGATGCGCTTGGCGGCTTCCTCGAACGCGGCCTTCACGGTCTGCGGCGTGACGTCGGGGAGCTGGCCGACGTGGATCCCCCATGGGCCGTTGACGTCGACGCCCGCGGGACCGATCGCGAGCTCGACACCCTGGAGCAGGATCGTCGGCATCGACTGGTCGCGGCTCGTCGCGTAGGCGCGCATCAGCACGCGCTGCTCGGCCCACTTCTCGGCGATCACCATCACGGACCGGTAGTGACTGGGCGGTGCAGCAGGGCTGCGCAGCCAGTCGTCCACGAGTCGGATCTGCGCCATGCGAGCGAAATCATAACCCGGCTGTGGCAGCCTTGCGCAGATGGAGGCGCGCAAGCTGACCTGGCTCACACCGGTCGTGTTCGGTGTCGCGCTGGTCGCGCTGATTCTCGACGCGGGCGCGGGTCCCGGCTGGGGCGCCTCGTCGGCGCACGTCGTGCTGGCCGCCCGGTTCGAGCACGTCGCCGCCTCCCCGCTCTACGACATCATCGCCGGCGCGGTCACCACGCTGCTGCCGGCGGGCGAGCCGGGCTTTCGGCTCGGCGTGCTCGGCGCACTGCTCGGTGCGTGCATGCTGGCCGGTGTCGTCGCGGCGAGCCGCGCGCTACTTCCGAAGGAACCGTTCGCCGGTGTCATCGCGGCCGCGCTGCTGATCGTCGCGCCGCCGGTGCGTGACGCGGCCGCGTTCGCTTCTCCGTCGATGCTCGCCGCGGTTGGCGTGATCTGGGCGATCGTCCTCGCGCTACGCTTCGCGACCGTCAGCCACGCCCGCGACGCGATCGGCGCGCTCGCGGCGTGCGTGCTCGTGATCGGAAGTGCCCCGTGGCTGGGCGCGCTCGTCACGATCGCGATCATCGTGTGGCTCGCGGGCAGCGGGGCACGCGATGGGCTCGTGCCTGCCATCGCGGCGATCGGCGTCGCGCTCGTCGTGCTGTGGTTCGGCGCTTCGGGCTCGCTGCCTGCCGTCGGCACGCTCGGCGCATCGCTGCTCGCGGCGGGCCGAGGCAGCGCGGCGATCGTGTTCGGTGCCGGCCTCGCGGGCCTTGGGTTCGGTGCGCTCACGGCGCTGCCCCGCGTGCGGCCGGTGTTCGCCACGCTCGTGCTCGTGCTCGCACACGAGATCGTGATCGGCGGCAACGCGCCCGCCCTGCTCGCGCTGTGCGGGCTCGGCGCCGCGATCATTCCCGGAGGCGTCGTGCGCGCGGTGGCGCCAGCGCTCGAGGGCCTCAAACGCGAGCTGCTCACGCTCGCCGCGGGCGTGCCGCTCGTCGGTGTCGCTTTCGCGACCGGCGCGACGGTGACGGTGGACGATCCAGGATCGATGCCGCGCGAGCTCGCGCACGATCTCGTCGATGCGATCCCACCGGGCACCGGCGTGTTCGTCGCGACACGATCGGCGAGCTGGCTCGCGATCCATCACGAGATCGTCGTCGCCGGCGCGCGGCCCGATCTCGCGCTGGTGCCGCCGATCGCTGCGGACCAGGCCGATGCGGTGGTCGCCGCGGCGCTGCGCGCGGACCGGATCGTCGGGAGCGATGCCGCGTCGTTTGGCCGGCTCGATGTCACGCGCGCGACGCCGCGTTATCGCGGGTTCCAGCTACTCGCCGCCGTGCCTACCGCACCGGCGACCGTGTTGCCGCCCGCGCACTACACCTCCGCGATCGGCGAAGAGCAGGCGATCCTGCTCGCGCTCGAGCGCGCCCGCTACGAGGGTGCCAACGGTCGGCTCGACGCCGCCGCTCGTGCTGCCGGCCTCGAGCGCCGGTTTGGTGCGGCGGACCTCGCGGTGCTCGGCGCGACGGCGCCCTCGCGTGATCGTCCCGCGTTGTTCGGCCTCGTCCCCGGTCAGCTCGTGTACACGCAGCTGGGTCCCTGGGTCCTGGAGCTCTTCGGAGACGACCTCGCGTGGGTTGCAGGGATTCCGATCCCTGCGCTCGCCGCAAACGCTCCGATCGCGCGCAGGCTGCACGCCAAGTGGCGAGACATCCTGCTCGGAACGGCCACGCCCGACGATCCGGACCTCGCAGCGCTGGGGCCGCTTGCCGTCGAGGCGACACGCAAGCTGTTCGTCGAGGCGAAGCCCTCCGAGCCGAAGGCCGGAAACTAAGCCGAAAAAAAAACTACCGGCGAGCCTGGGGGAGGTGCGCCGGTAGGACCCGCGCTGGGGGGCACGGGGGTCATTAGGCAATCCTGCTTGCGCGGGTGGAACACAAGCAAAGGCGCCGTTGGAAGTGGTGGGTGGGAAAGCGCTGTGCTTTCGACGAGAGGAGGCTGTGCACGCTCAATACCAACGCTTCGCCGTAGCGACAATGCGGGCTTAGATCGGGAGCACGCGTCGAACCCCGTCCTAAACCGCGCGGTTTCGCTACACCGCGCAGCGCCGCACGCGCGCGCCACAAGGAGCAAGAATTTCGCGCAGATCGCAGCAGATCGTTGCACCACTTGGCACTTGTGGTGCACTCATCATTGTTCGTGGAAGAAGTCCCGACCAAGGCAGATGCCGCAGAAGGCGGCGATGCCCCCGCCGAGACAAGACCGAAGTGGATGCGATGGCTGACCCGCATCACCTTGGTGATCGGGATCGGTGCGCTCATCGCCACGGTCTGGATCGTCGGGCCGCACGTGATCGTCGAGCACCTGCGCAAGATCGGCTGGTTCTTCCTGGTGATCGTGGCGCTCGAGATGATCGCGTCGATCTGCGATGCGACGGCCGTGTTCTACATGGCGCACGGACCCGGTGCACCGAGGTGGCGTGAAGCTGTGGTCGCGCAGCTGGCAGGCCGCGGCGTCAACTCGGTCACGCCCGGCGGCAATCTCGGCGAGGCGCTCAAGGTCGGCCTGCTATCGCAGCGCTGTCCGACGAAGCGAATCATCGCTGCCGTCATGTTCGTGGGCTTGATGGTCGGCGTCCTGTCATTCGCCTTCGTCGCGATCGGCAGCACCGCGACCGCGTTCCTGTTCGATGTCCCGCCCCTCGGTATCGCGCTGCTGCTTCTCGGCGCTGCCCTCGCTGCGGCCGCCGCGGTCGGGCTCTACCTGCTGCTCCGCCGCGGTCTGCTCACGACGCTGACCTCGACGCTCGCGCGTGTGCGCATCATCTCGAAGAAGCGCCGCGACAGCTGGAACGAGTCGCTCAGCGAAGTCGACAAGCGCCTGCGTGGCCAGGACGTCGCTCCTCGCCGTCGCGCGCTCGTGTTCATCTTCATCTCGCAGATCCTGCAGAAGACGACCGGCTTCCTCGTCGTGATGGCTGCGGGCTACACGCTGTCGCCGGCGCAGTTCATCGCACTTGCATCCGCAGGCGTGCTGCTCGGCTGGGTCTCGACGATCATCCCGATGGGCCTTGGTATCCACGAGGGCGGCAACGTCGCGCTGTTCAGCTTGATCGGCGCGCCGCCGGCGCTTGGCCTCGCGCTGTCGCTGTCGCGGCGCGTGAACCAGATCGTGTTCGCCTCGATCGGCTTCGTCGTCCTGATGAGCGACCGCATGACCACCGTGGTCGGCAGCAAGATGAAGGGCAAATGGCCGGCTCGGCGCCGCGCTGCGGCTGAAGCTCGAGCGTAACTTTCCGCCGAATGCGATTCTTGCACACAGCAAATGGCTGATTTGCCGCACGAGTCAGCAGCGCACATTGGGCACTAGCGCACAGCACGTGTAGCATCCGCGCACTCCAAACCCGCATGATCAGTGGAGCTGCAGACCGGCACGAAAAGCGCACAGGGACCCGGAAGCTCAACGAACACAGCGCCCATGCCGGAACTACCTGAAACCAGGTGGTCTCGGGCCGCCCTGGACGCGAGTGACCACGACAGATCGATGCTTGGCGGCAGAGAAAGGTATGACGCGGTGAACGGAAACATCCTGATCGTCGACGACGATGAAGACACGGCAATCCTCCTGCGGGACTCCCTTCGCAAGCGAGGCTTCGATGTGGATGCCGTTACCTCGGGCCAGGCCGCGCTGGAGCACCTGCGCACCGCCCCGGCGGATGTCGTCGTCACCGACGTCCAGATGGCCGGTATCTCCGGTATCGAGCTGTGCCAGGAGCTGCGCCAGCGGCATCCGGACCTCCTGCCGATCGTTCTGACCGGTCAGGGCGGACTCGACACCGCGATCGCCGCGATTCGCGCCGGTGCCTACGACTTCATCACCAAGCCGGTGAAGGTCGACGCCCTCGCCATCTCGGTCGGTCGCGCCATCGAGCACCTCTCGCTCAAGCGCGAGGTCAAGCGCCTCCGCTCGGCCGCTGACCGCGACGTGCCGATCGATGGCATTGCCGGTAACAGCCCCGCGATTCGCGAGACCATCGAGCTCGTTCGTCGCGTCGCCGATAGCGATGCGACCGTGCTGGTCACCGGCGAGTCCGGTACTGGTAAGGAGCTCGTCGCTCGTGCACTCCACAATCTCTCGCCGCGCCGCGAGCAGCCGTTCGTCGCTGTGAACTGCGCCGCGATGCCGGCGCCGCTCCTCGAGAGCGAGCTGTTCGGTCACGTTCGCGGAGCCTTCACGGATGCCAAGCGCAGTCGTGCAGGTCTCTTCGTTCAGGCCGGTGCCGGCACGATCTTCCTCGACGAGATCGGCGAGATGCCGATCGAGATGCAGGTCAAGCTGCTGCGCGTCCTCCAGGAGCGCAAGGTTCGCCCCGTCGGCGGTGACGAAGAAGTGCCGTTCGAGGCGCGCGTCATCACCGCGACCAACCGCGATCTCGAGACCGAGGTCGAGGAGAAGCGGTTCCGTGAAGACCTCTTCTATCGCATCAACGTCGTCGCGATTCCGGTGCCCCCGCTCCGCTCGCGCGCCGGTGACATCCTGCTGCTCGCGCAGTACTTCCTCAAGCGCATCGCCGGTCGCACGAGCAAGCCCGTCCAGGGCATCTCGGGTCCTGCCGCGCGCCTGCTGATGGACTACGACTGGCCGGGCAACGTCCGTGAGCTCGAGAACTGTATGGAGCGCGCGGTTGCTCTGTGCCGCCTCGACGAGATCACGGTCGACGACCTGCCGTCGAAGATCCAGGAGCACCAGAGCTCCAAGATCGTCATCACGACGGAGTCGCCGGGCGAGCTCATCACGCTCGACGAGATGGAGCGCCGCTACGTTCGCCAGGTGCTCAACGCCGTCGGTGGCAACAAGACCCACGCCGCGCGCATCCTCGGCATCGACCGTCGCTCGCTGTACCGCCGGCTCGAGGAGCCGAGGAACAACGAGCCCCGAAAGGACGAGCCTGTCGCCGCCAAGCAGGGCAGCGATAGTCTTCCGACCCCGCCGCTGCCGACTGCCGTCGTCCCGTCAACCTCGGCGAACGGCAGCCAGCCCGGGGAGCTGGATTAGCTCGCGTCCCTCGCGAGCGCCTGAAGTAGTACGCTCGCTGTTGCCTGTGTTTTCATGACGGACCGTCTGCGGCTCCTCATCATCGATGACGACCTGGTCGACCGCCTGGCTATCCGCCGGGCAGTCGAGCAGTGCGGCATCGATGCGTCTATCGAGGAAGCCAGTGACGCGGACCAGGCCTTCCTCAAGGTCCAGACCACCGAGTACGACTGCTTGCTCCTCGACCAGGACCTGCCAGGGACCTCGGGCGTGGAGCTGGCCGCGCAGCTACGCCAGGCCGGCTGGCTCATGCCGATCGTCTTCGTGACGGGCCGGCAGAACGCCGAGGACCTCCTGCCGCGGGCCGTCGACGCCGGCGTCACCGACTTCATCCCGAAGAACGATCTGTCGCCCCGCCGGCTCGGCCTGCGCATCCAGTTCGCCATCCGGGTCGGTCGCGCCGAGGCCGAGGCTGCGCGCTCGATCAAGCGCGCCACCGACGCAGCTCGCGCGCGCGACGAGATCCTCGCGGTCGTCTCCCACGACCTGCGTGGTCCCCTTCACGCGATCAGCCTCGCGACCGAAGCGCTGCGTGACGAGATCACGGGTCCCTCGGCCCGCTATCTCGGCGCGATCGAGCGTGCTGCCCATCGAGCGGAGCGCCTGATCAGCGACCTGCTCGAGGCGAGCGCGATCGAGAACGGCGCCCTCCAGCTAAACCGCGGTGCGATCGATGCGGGTGCCCTGCTGCGCCAGGCCGTTGCCGATCACGAGCTCCTCGTGAAGGAGACGGGCGGCAAGATCAACGCAGTGTTCCCGACCGAGCCGGTGTACATCTCCGCCGATCGCGAGCGCGTGCTCCAGGTCCTCGGCAATCTCATCGGCAACTCGCTCAAGCACGCAAAGGGCGCGATGATCGATCTCTCCGTCGAGCGGCACGAAGGCCAGGCGGTGATCGCCGTCAAGGATCACGGTCCGGGCATCGCGGAGCAGGAGCTCCCGCACGTCTTCGATCGCTACTGGAGCGGCCGCATCAAGCGGGGTGGAGCCGGTCTCGGTCTCGCGATCGCCAAGGGCATCGTGTCGGCCCATGGCGGCAAGATCGCGGTCGACAGCAAGCAGGGCGATGGCGCCAAGTTCAGCTTCACGCTGCCGCTCGCGCCGCCGCGCTAGCTTGCCCCAATGAGCGGCCACGCGCGGTCTGAGTCGTAACTCCCGTGTGCCTTCGATGAGATAGCGCGGGCACACCGCGTGCTTTTGGTCCGCCGCATGAAGTCCGCCCGGTTCCGCGACCTCGTCCTCGGCCACGTCATTGACCTCGTGGTCATCTCGGTCGAGGGCGTCCGCGACCGCTTCGGTCGTCGCTAGCGGACTCGGAGAGCCCGTGGTTCGTCCATGGGCTGGCTACAGCGACCGTGGGTCGTCGCTGATGAAGCGGGAACCGCTCGCTACCGCTCAGGCACAGTCGCGTGGGCACGCCCGCGCCGCGATAGGACTCGCTGCCCGCTTCGAGTCGCGCACGCCGCCGCCGAACACCGCGATGCGCTCGTCAGCCTCGGCACGTCGCTCGACTTCGAAGGCATGCGGTATCGCGAGGCCATCGGGGTTCTCGGCGCGGCGGCGCAATGCACCCGGTGCACGGGTCAGAAAGCCGAGGAGCTCGAGGAAGCTGACCTGAGTGCGCATGATGGCGCTGGCTACAGCGACCGAGGGTCGTCGCTGATGAACAGCGGGAATCGCTCGCTGCCGCTCAGGCACAGTCGCGTGGGCACGCCCGCGCCGCGATAGGACTCGCTGCCCGCTTCGGGATCGGGCTCGCGCACGCCGCCGCCGAACACCGCGATGCGCTCGTCAGCCTCGATGATCGCTTCGCGATAGCGCAGTCCATCCGCGAACGAGATCGCCTTGCCGAACAACTTGTGGCGCGTGAGCATCGCTTGCTGACGATCGGTCGCGTTGGTCAGCGTCGATGTCGACACGTGATCGATCGCCGTCGACATCGACGCATGCGCGGGATCGACGAACGCGCGCGCATGTCCATCCTCGAGCGTGAATGCGATGCCTTCTTGCTCGCTCGCCAGGGTCCGCAACATCGAGGCGCCAGCCATCGCATCGACGTAGGCCTCGTAATAGACACAGAGCCGTCCTGACAGCGGTGCTTCGATCAGCCGTCTGTGCGAAGGCCGCGTGACTCCGACGACCTTGCCGAAGGTGTTCTCGGGGAGATCGCCCAGCGCGTAGGTCGGCGCTTTGCGCATGAGCTTGCGATGACGGCGCTCCTCGGCCCGACGACGCAGCGCACCCGGAAGGCGAGCAAAGAAGCTGAACACCTCGCCGTAGCTCAACTGCGTTCGCACAGGCCCGCCTATAGCAAACGCGCGTCGAGGCCGGCTGCAGAAATCGTCGTTGTGTCGAGGTTGCGTGCGGGGTGCGCGCCGGACGCGCTGGGGGCGAGTCCAACCCTGCGAAGTTGCACAACATCGGTCGGCGCGGCGCTTGCTCCTCCCTCGATCATGCCGCGGAACCCGAAACAATCGCAGGACGAGGACGAGGAGATGGACCTTCGCGACGCACCTCGCGTCGAGGAGAGCGAGGAGGCCGAGGACGACGAGCGCGCGCAGGCAAGCCTGAGCAACAAGGGCGACAAGCACTCCGATCTCGACGACGAGGACGAGGACGACCTCGCTCAGGACATCGACCTCGATGACCTGGCCGCGATGGAAGGCCCCGACGCCTGATCAGCCGAGGCATCGCAGCTCGCTATGCCTGTCGCCGACCGCGCAGTGCTTACTACGACACCGGATCGGCCGGACGAAGCAGAGGCCCACGCAGCACCGCGGTCGTGCACTCGACATCGTCGTCGAGATCGATCTTCGAGACCGGCGCGGTGCCTTCGACGGAGTAATACATGTACGTCGGCGCGGAGAACTCGGACTTCAGCTGCGCGAGCGTGGACTGAACTTCGGAGGCCGACGGACGATCGAGATACTCCTTGAGCAGCATGCTCTCGACGAGCTCGACGAGACCAAACGGCGCGTCGGGGCAACGTGGTGCGAGTGGCGGGACGGGACGATTGAGATGCTGGACCAGGATCTCGACCGAGGTCGCACCATTGAACGGTGCGCGACCGGTGAGAGCCTGATACGCGACGACACCAAGACCGTACACGTCACAGTGGCCGTCGGTCGCGATGCCGCGGGCCTGCTCGGGCGCCATGTAGAGTGGCGTACCGATCGCCTCGTCGTGATTGGTGTAGCGCGCACCGCTCACGTGATGCGCGATGCCCCAGTCGATCACACGGAGCGGGTAGAGCCCGTCGGTGGGAGTCATGAGGACGTTATCGGGCTTCAGATCACGGTGCGTGACGCCACGATCGTGCGCGGCCGCCAGCACACCAGCGACGCTGCCCACGAAGTCGATCACGGCGTCAGCGCACATCGCGCCCTCCGCCATGCGCACCGAGAGCGGCGTGCCCTCGACGAGCTCCATCGCAATCCAGGGCCGACCGTCGGGAAGCATGCCGCACTCATGGAAGCGCGGGATGCCGCCGTGCGGAACCGTGGCGAGGATCTGAGCCTCGCGCATCATGCGATCGATCGCGCGATCCTGGCGAAGCTGGTCCTCGCGCAGCACCTTGAGCGCCACCTCGTGGTCGCTGAGGATGTGCCGGGCGCGATAGACCCAACCCATCCCGCCCGAGCCGATCAGGCGCTCGATGCGATACGCACTAACGACGGCGCCCGTCCGGAGTGGGCCTTCGTAGCGCTCGGCGGAAGGGCTCTTCAGCTGGGTCGCGACCATGGTCGAGCGCGTTCCTGAGCACGCTGCGTGCCAGGCCGTGCGGCGTGATCGCAGTCGTGACAAAACCGCTCCAACCAGGGGGTGAACACGCCTACTTGCACTCCGAATTTATCGGCAAGCTTCCTGCAACCCCCCCCGACATGACCCCGCCTGAAGACGAGCTCGGCCCCGATACGGTGGTCGGCTCTTACCGTCTCGTTCGCGAGATCGGCCGTGGCGGAATGGGAGCCGTCTATGAGGCCAAGCACATCGTGCTGCCCCGTAAGGCCGCCATCAAGGTCATGCACAGTGATCTCAAGAAGCAGCCTGGAATGGCCACTCGCGTGGTCCAAGAGGCTGCGATCCTGGAAGACATCCGGCATCCCGGCATCGTGCGCGTCTATGAATGCGCGCTGCTTCCAGATCACCGCCCGTGGATCGCGATGGAGCTCGTTGAAGGCGAGACACTCGCGAGCCGCCTGCTTCACCGCGGGACGCTCCCGCCGTACGAAGTCGCCACACTGCTCGCAGAGATCACGGACGTTCTTGCCGCAGTGCATGCGCGCGGCGTTGTTCATCGCGACCTCAAGCCCGACAACATCCTCATCGCTCCCGCGGACCCCGAGTTCCCGCTGCGCGTGATCGATTGGGGCGTCGCGCGCCTGGGCCCACTCGGACGGCTCACCCTCGACGGTCTGACGCCCGGAACGCCGATCTACATGTCCCCCGAGCAGGCGACCGGCCGCAACATCGCCGCGCCTTGCGATATGTACTCGCTCGGCGTGATTGCGTACGAGCTGCTCACCGGTCACCCGCCGTTTGATGGCCGCACGCTCGCCGAAGTTGTGTCGATGCACCTCGCCAGCGCGCCCGAGCCGCTCGCCGAACTGTGCAAGGCACCCGCGGAGCTGTGTGACCTCGTTCACCGCATGCTCGACAAGCAGCCGTCGCATCGCCCTGGCGCGATCGAGGTTCGCCAGATGGCCCGCGCGCTCGCGATGGAGCTGTCGTGTGTCTACGAGAGCATCGAGATCACGGGCGCCCCCGGCGACGAGCCGCGGCTGCCCAAGGCGGTCAAGCCGCGCCGCGCCCTCGCGATGACGGCGCAGCAGACCGAGGATGCGTTCGTGGTCGATGCGGATGCCCTCGAGTTCGGCGTCACCGAGATGGTCCCGACCATCCGCAAACCGCGCTGGACCCCCGAGATCGGCGCCCTGTCGCCCGAAGCCGCTGCCGCAGCCCGCCCCGCGATCACGCCCAAGGGCGTTCGTGATGAGGTGGCGGGCGAGATCGTCGCTCCCAAGCGCCGCGGCGCCTGAATCGGCCCGACCCTTCGGAGTGCTGTGGCAGAACACGCCGAGTGCGATGTGCGATCACGCGCGGGCGTGGCGCTAGCGCACAGGTTTTTCGGATCGCGGGTCCGCCGAGATCGTCACAGGGGCTTCGCTACGAAAGCATCGCGCAGCCGGTCACGCACGTCGGGACCTGAGCGCACGTTCTTGGCCCCCATCACGCCTTACATCGCAGTGCGGCGACGATTTATTCGGGGCACGCGTGTTGCTCGTATGTTGAGTACTTACTCAATCGGGAGAAACCGTGATGCAGAAGAATGGAACCGGCACGATGGAAAACAAGCTCGACACACTCAAGGATAGCGTTCGCAATCTCGTCGATGCTGGTGGCGAGCGCGCCGGCCAGATCAAGACCAAGGCGATCGACGCCAAGGACTCGCTCTTCGAGAACGGCGACGCTGCAATCAAGAAGGTCGCGGGTCTAGTGAAGGAGCATCCGATCGTTGCCCTCGGCATCGCGGTCGGTATCGGCTACGTCGCAGTCCGCTTTTTCAGGAAGTGAGCGTCATGCAAGAGAACACTGAAACCAAGATCGACGCCGCGAAGTCCAAGCTTGTCGAGGTCAAGGACTCCGCCAAGGAGAAGCTCGACACGGCCGGCTCGGCGGTCAAGCAGAAGCTCGGTCAGGCCGGTCGCGCCCTCAAGAAGGTCGACCTTCGCCAGACCATCATCGACAACCCGGTGACCGCGATGGGGATCGCCATCGGCGTTGGCGCGCTGATCGCGCTCGTGCGCCCGGCGCCCGAGCCGCGCGGTCGCATCGGCAGCCTGTTCATGACCTCGCTGGGCATGCTCGGCATCCGCCTCGTGCGTGAAGCTGCGATCAAGGAGCTCGGCATGCTCGCGAAGGGCATCCTGTCGAACGACGACTCGTCGACGTTCGCGTCGGCGCAGGACAACGAAGGCGGAAACGTCCGCTACACCCCCGCCCTGTAATCCAGGACGGGAGCTGCGGCCGCTCGCTTCCGGTTCGCCGGATGCGGGCGGTTTGCAGTTTCGGCGACGGCTAGAAGAACGAGCCCGCGCCGAAGCCGATGCTCGTGCTGACGATCGGGAGCGACACGTCCATCGAGCTCGTGCCGCCACGCAGCCGGTACCAGTCGACGTTGTTGTCGACGAACAACGTCGCGGTGACCATCGGTCCTTTGTTCGAGAAGAACAGCGGCACGAACACGAATCCGAGCGCGCGCACCTTGCCGGTGATCGCGACGCCGGTACCAGCACCCACGCCAAAGCCGCTGGCGCCGTCGAGCACGCCCTCGGTACCGTTGGCCCAGCGTGGGCCGCCGCGCACGTAGATGCTGATGGTGCGGAACAATCGCCCGTTGTAGCGAGCGTCGATGCCGGCGACCTCGAGGTCGCTGTCGCCCTCCTCCGGAACGCCGCCGACGAAGTCGAACAGTGCGTCGTCTCGGTACCAGGCGAGGTGGCCGGAGAACGTGGGGCCGAGCTGGAATGCGCCCCACCGCCAGCCCAGGGCGATCCTGAGTGCGAGCGACTCGCCGATCACGCCGGCGTCGTCGCCGCGGGCGCTCGAGACGCCATAGCTCTGCTGGTAGAAGAAGCCGTCAGCGCGTGCTGCATCGCCCGCCGTGGCGAACGCGGCGATCGTGATGGCAGCGCGGCGCATTCCTGCCAGTTCAGCAATCGTCGCGCCACGAAGCTGGACCTCACGGCCCCAACTAGCCCAAGATCACTGCCATGACTCGCTTTGCTTTGATCGCGCTGTTCGTTGCAGCAGCCTGTGGTGACGATGGTGCGGATGCGTTCGGTGTTGGTGCGCAGTGCACCGCGAACGACGAGTGCAATCAGGAGATCGGCGCGCAGACCTGCCTCGCGTTCAAGGGCGGCTACTGCGGGCTGATGGGCTGTCTGCATGACACCGATTGCCCCGAGGCGTCCGCGTGCATCATGCACGACGACGGCGTGAACTATTGCTTTCACACCTGCGTCGACAAGCCCGAGTGCAATCGCAATCGTGACGCCGACAACGAGGCGAACTGCTCGGGGAACGCGACGTTTGTCGACGGCGACATGGGTCGCAAGGCCTGCGTCCCCCCGTCGTGATCTCTGCCAGCTCCCGGGCGTGCCAGCACGCCTGCTGAAGGCTACGCTCGTCCCCGATGCGACGTTGCTCCGCGCTCGTACTGGCGATGCTACTCGCGCGTCCAGGTGCGGCGGCGCCGGAGGCGGAACACAGCGACGACAGGCCGGCTGCGGCCGACGTCGGCACCAAACCGCGCGACGTCAGCGATGTGAAACCGCGCGAGGTCGCCGACGCCGAGTCGACCGACGACAGCGCGCAGCCGCCAGAGGTCCGCGATGCCGAGTCGACCGCGGGCGTCAACGAGCCCGTCGAGACTCCCGAGGTCAGCGGTGCGCGGCGTGCCCTCGCGGTGGTGGCGGCGATCGTGCCCGGCTTCGGGCTGCGCGGCATCGGCAGCTGGATCGTCGGCGAGAGACGCACGGGCAAGCGGCTCGCGAAGGTTGCGGTCGGGAGCCTCGTCGTCGCCGGTGCCGCCGGTAGCCTCGTCGGGCTCACGCACGCGAACCCGTGGACCATGTTCGCGATGCCGCTCGTCCTCGCCGGTGCGGGGGGCCTGTTGACCTCGTGGGTCGAGGACATCTGGATTGCGGCGGGTGGCTCCGCCCTCGCGGCAGGGCCGCGCGCGCCCGCTTCGTGGTCGGTCGAGCTCGGCGAGACCTGGCAGCACGACGTCTATCGCGAGCGCTTGCTCCAGCGAGCTGCCGCGACGGTCGCGATCGGCCGCTTCGGTGCGGGGACCGCAGCGATGATCGACACCAACGGCGAGTCGTGGCTCGTGTTCGGTGACGTGCGAGCGCGGGTGTACGGCGACGCGACGTGCGCCGACTGCATCGTCGCGCGAGTCGGCGGGCGCGTGCAGCGTGACCGCGCCGATCGTGTCACGCAGGTCGTCGGCGAGGTCGAGCTGATGGGACGCCTCGGCCTGGCGCGGTTCGACAAGAACTTCCGCTCGAACTTCGTCGAGCTGTCGAGCGGCATCGGCGTGAACCGGATCACCTACGCGAGCATGGTGAGCGAGGTCGAGAGCCTGTTGCTGGGCCGGTTCGCGTGGGGCTCGTACATCCCGGGGGGCGAGGTCACCGTGTACTACGACCATCGTCGCGATGGTCTCGCTGGCGGCATCAACGCGTGGCGCGCGTCGGGATTCATCGGCAGCTTCGGTGCGACCGCGGAGGTTCGCATCGACGGGCCGTGGACGCTACGCGGCGAGTTTCAGATCGGCAACGCGTACCTGAGCACGCTGGCGCTCGCGTACCGAGGAGGAACGCGATGAAGCGCCTGCTGCTGATCGCCGCGCTCGCCGCGTGCACGCGCCCCGGTGATGACCGAGCGGAAGCCGAGCTCGCCGTCGGCAACGCCGAGCTCACCGATGCGACCGTGAAGATCGAAGGCGGCCTCGCGCAGATCCGCGACTTCACCGATCACCGCCTCGAGCTGTGGTCGCAATCGCCGGTCCTCGACATCGAGCTCGCGCTGACCTCCACCGCTGTCGGTGACTGGACGATCTACATCCGCAACGCCCTGCCCGACTCCACCCTGCTCGTCGACGGTTCTCCGCACGTGCGCGCCGCCGGCGAGCATCCCACCGTCGCGATCTTCACGCTCTCGCTCGGCGAAGGCACCCACCTGATGCGCCTCGCTCCGTCGGATGCAGACCTCGTCGAGCCGTTCCGTGTCGCCGCGATGGCCGATATCCAGACCGCGCTGCCATCCGTCGACGAGGTGTTCGCTGCGATCAACGCGGTCCCCGACGTCCGCTTCGTCGTCGCGATGGGCGACATCACGGAGCGCAGCGAGACCGAGGAGTACGAGCTGTTCGATCGCCAGCTCATCACGCTCGAGATTCCCTACTACACGACCCTCGGCAACCACGAGCTGTGGGACGAGGCGCACTATCGCGAGCGGTTCGGGCGCGGCAGCTTCCACTTCGACTTCAAGGGCGTCTCGTTCACGTTCATCGACACCGGCAACGCGGGCGTCGATCCGATCGTCGAGGACTGGCTCGTCGAGTGGCTCGCGGCGGCGCGTGACCGCACGAGCATCTTCCTCACGCACTTCCCGCCGATCGATCCCGTCGGCACGCGCTACGGCGGTTTCCGCAGCGCAGATGATGGGCGCCGGCTGCTCACGCGACTCGTCGACGGCAATGTCGACCTGACGCTGTACGGCCACATTCATACGTACATCGAGTACGAGAACGCGGGCATCCCGGCGTTCATCTCGGGCGGTGGCGGTGCGCGGCCGATGAAGTGGGACGGCATCGATCGCCACTTCCTCGTCGTTCCGTTCGCGGGCGCGACCAACGCCGTTGGCAAGGTCGAGCTCCACCGCGTCGACTAGCTCGGGGACGTGGAGCGAGAAGCTACTTCTTGCCCGCCGAGCCCACGGCAGCGTTCTTGGCGATCGTCGCGTCGAACTTCGTCTTCTGCCACACGAACAGCACGCACTCCGCACCCGGCGCGCACGCCGACACGTGCTCGACCTTGGCGGGAATCGTCCAGTACGAGCCCGGCGTCATCTTCTTGGCCTTCGTGCCGTCCTCGCCGCGAAACCAGTGGCTGCTCACACCCGAGATCTGCACGGCCTCGATGGCGCCCGCCAGCGAGCGCAGCGGC
>JBBQFU010000084.1:0-31595 GCA_038322185.1 Haliangiales bacterium | reverse complement strand
CTCGACACCGAGCTCGACGCGCCGCCGCGGATGAAGTCGTACCTCATGGAGGCGCTCCAGCGCATGGGCGAGGTCTCGGTCGAGGACTACTACTCGCTCTGCGGCCGTCTCGATACGCTCGAGCACGTGCACGAGGTGCTGGTCGCTGTGGCGGCCCAGATGATGGGTGCCGGCACCGACGACGATGACGTGCCTGATCCTGTTCGCGATGAGCCTTCGGGCTCGGTGAACTAGCAGCGACTGTGATATGCCCTGGCCATGGCCAGGGGACCACAGGCTCGCGCGCCATCGCAGAACGCTTACAAGGGCTCGGTCGGTCAGACGCAGACCGAGACCGTGCACGTCACGAGCGGCCGCGGTGACCTGATCGCGGCGACCGTGCACACCACGATCGACGCCGTCAACGACCCCGAGCTCGTCGAGCGCCTCCACGGTGACTCGCTCAATAGCCTGCGTCTCGACGGCGCCGACGTTGTGCGCATCGACGTGCCGCTCGTCTATCACGACCCCGCGGCCGAGGTGTTCGTGCTCGTGCTCGGCGAGGCCCAGCGCCATCGCGAGCTCGACGAGCGCATCCGCCTGCTCGAGCGTCTGCGCGCCGACCGCAGCAGTGTTCCGGCATACGTGAAGGAGTTTGCCGTCGTGTTCACGGCCGCCGGGCTCCGCAAGTACCTCGAGCTCAAGGCACAGCAGGTGCTCAGCGCACGCGAGACGTCGAAGGACGCCGATCGCAAGCGCACCGAGCTCGCCGCGCGCGAGACCGAGCTGGGCCGCGCGCTGCAGCAGCTCGCGCAGAGCCAGGCCGAGCTCGAGCGCCAGCGCACCGAGCACGACCTCGCAATGGCCGAGCAGCACCGCGCGCAGCTCGAGCTCGAGCGAAACAAGGTCGACCTCGATCGCAGCCAGGTCGAGCTCGAACGCATGCGTGCCGAAGCTCGCGCACGCGTGATCGCCGCCGTGCAGACACCCGAGGTGACAGCCTCGCGCGACGACATCGAGACCAAGCCGATCACTCGCGCGGATGTCGAAGAGATCGATACGGCGCTCGCGCGTGCGCTGCCGGCCAACAAGCCCGAAGGCGAGTTCGAGACCGAGGCACACACACGCTTCGAAGCCGAGGCGGTGACCAACGACGACGTCAAGCGCAGCAATGGCGCCAATAGCCACCCGCGCGCCACCAGCTCGGTCTCGTTCGACGACAGCGAGCCAACGGGCGATGACGTCCGCGCCGCGCTCGATAACATCGAGGTCGACGACGAGCCCACCGGCAACTCGCCGGTTCCCGCGGGCTCCGATCCGCTGACCACCCAGACCCACGACATCGCGATCGACAAGGGCGACAAGTGGGTCGATGCCGCGACGAAGGTCTCGACGTCGACGTTCGCGTCCAAGGACGGCACCGTGCGGCTCGCGCTCGTCGCAGGCGAGCAGATCGCGCGCGGGCTCAGCGGCAACCTCGACGTCCGCGTGCTGCTGCATCGCGCGCAGTCCTATCCTGTCGTCGTCGTGCTGTTCGGCCCGCCTGCCGCGCTGCGCACGCCGAGCCCGTCGCAGCTCGTCGCGATCCCGCTCGATGTCGCGGCCGAAAGTGACCGCGCGGTGCTCACGGCGCTCGCCAAGAACTTCGAGATCACGGCCGACATCGCTTCCAAGAAGCAGGTGGCGCGCCGGGTTCGCCTCGTCGCGCCGCTCGCCGAGAACGTCGCGTACATCCTGCGTGCCGCGGACGATCACCTGCGTGGGATCACGGCGGATGGCGAGACCGAGCCGTCGTACGCGCGAGCCCGCGATCTGGTGCTCGGTGCCGGCTATGATCTGCTCGGCGTCGAGCATGCCGAGGCCGGGGAGTTCCGCGACGACAAGCTCGCCAAGCTCGAGACCGCGCAACATCTGCGCCGCGCCATCTCGATTGCCCGCCGGTTCGCCCGTCCGTCGCGCGAGGACTACCTCGTCGCGGCCCGCGGCTATCCGCTCAAGCGCTGGCGCGATCTGCGCAAACAGGTGCTCGAGCGTGCCGTGGCGTGGGGCATCTGGATGGGGCCCGAGCTCGCGCAGGTGGCCGTGTCCGAGGGCTTCGCGCGCTCGCGCCGCGACCTGATCGTGAAGCTCGACGCCGGGTTCGAGACGCTGCGGCGCAGCCCGGCGATCTATGACCTCGATGATGACGCGGCCGACGACAACACCAAGGAGCTCGCCGAGGAAGCCAAGGCACTCGGCGTCGAGCTGCGGGCATCGCGCAAGTCCAACGGCGCCATCAAGAGCGAGGACGTTCCCATGGTGTCGGGCTCGATCGAGCGCGCACCGACGGCGACGGGCAGCAAGGCACGCTCGACCGACGAGCTGCTCACGCTGCTCGACGACAAGAACCAGCGCGTCGCCGCAGCCAACGAGCTGTGCGACCGCGGCGATGCGCGTGCCGCGATTGCGGTCGTCAATGCGGTCAAGAAGATGAGCCGCTCGGAGGCCGTCCGCATCCTGGGCAAGAGCGTGAAGTTCGGGGCGCCCGCTGCGCCCGCGCTCCTCGAGGGGCTGCAGAGCAGCAAGGCGTACTTGCGCCACGGCTGCGCGCTCGCCCTCGCGCTGCTGCGCACCGACGAGGGGTCTCACGCCGTGATCGAGCTGCTGATCACCGAGCCGACCGAGATCTGGCGTGAGATTGCCCGCGCCATCGGGCAGATCGGTCCGACCGCGCTGATGCCGCTGGCTGCCCACGTGGGCAGGCTCGGCGAGCGGATGACGCCGGCCCTGCAGGAGCGGGTGGCCTGGGCGATGGCCCATGTGGGCGTCCGTGGCGGCAAACCGGCGCTCGAGCAGATGGCGGCGGGGCAGAGCGTCATGGCGCCGATTGCGCGTCAGGCCGTCGGGCTGCACTCCAATGCGGCCCGAGACGAGGTCCGAGTCCGCCCAGGACAGCCAAACAAGGATGTAACCGTCAATCGGGCCTTCTCGCGCCGGTTCTTCGAGGCGCTCGAGGCCGACCGGCCAGATGTCGCACAGGCAGCCCTCCACGACCTCGAAGCCAGCGGTCCTGCCGAGCTTCTCGACGAGAATGACCTGGTTATCGAGGATGACGAAGATGAGGCCGAGCTAGACGAGTCGGATCTCATCCAGACGTAGGCCCGAGCCGCCCGCTTTCAGGTATCATTGGTCGGCCGTACAATGAGGATCGGAATCTTCTCTGACGTGCACGCGAACATCGAAGCGATGAGCGCCGTGCTCGATGCGTTCAAGTCTGAGCGTATCGACAAGTACGTCTGCATTGGCGATGTCGTCGGATATGGCGCCTCGCCCAACGAGTGTTGCGACCTGATCCGCAAGACCGCCGCGTTCACGATCCTCGGCAACCACGACGCCGCCGTCGCCGGCCGCATGGATTATTCGTACTACTACGACGCCGCGCGCCAGGCCCTCGACCTCCACTCGCGCCAGCTCACGGTCGAGAACATGGAGTGGCTGAAGACGCTGCCCTACGAGGTCCGCGAAGGTGACGTGACCTTCTGCCATGGGTCGCCGATCAACCTCGAGGAGTTCGAGTACATCTTCTCGGTCGAGCAGGCCACGCGCTGCCTCGATATCTGGGACGACCTCGGCATGGTCACGTTCATCGGCCACTCGCACCTGTGCAAGTCGTTCGCGCTGACGCGTGAAGAAGTGTTCGAGGTCGTGGCGACCAAGTTCACGATCCGCCCCGAGCACCGCTACATCATCTCGGTCGGCTCGGTCGGCCAGCCGCGCGATTACGACAACCGCGCCAGCTACACGATCTACGACACCACCGAGAAGACGTTCGAGTTCAAGCGCGTCGCGTACGACATCGACGCTGCGGCGCAGAAGATCTTTGCGGCCGACCTCGAGCGGAACTTCGGTAACCGACTCTTTCTCGGCGTCTAACGACGCCGGGGCTCGGGTCTAACGACGCTGATCGTTACTTCACGATCTTCGCTTCGGGCAGCTCGACGGGCTTTGGCTCGCTCGGCTCGTCAGGGAGCCGCTCCTTGTCGGGGCGAATGATCGCGACGACGAGGAGGAACACGAGGATGCCGACGACGTTCGAACCGGCATCGGTGTAGAGCATGTTGACGGGGCCGTGCTCGGTGGAGACGTACCCGTCGACCTTGGTCATGTAGAGGATCGGGATGTTCGAGAGCGAGGCGAGCGCGTTGTACTTCGTCGCTGCAGCCCCCTTGCCGATGACCTCGAGCACGAAGCCGGTGAACGTGCCGTACGCGATGCCGCCACCGAACTGGTAGGCGAGCGTGTAAACGATGTACGTCGTCGGCGTCTGCGGCGAGAGCGCCATGGCGACGGCGACGGCCGCGAGGATCCCGCCGGACAGCATGTACGCGAGCCGGCGGCCGAGCTTGTCGGACATCCAGCCGCCGAGCAGGCAGCCGATCGTTGCAGCAATGCCGGCAGCGAACCCGCTCGTCGTTGACACGATGCTCGCGCTGTCCTCGGCTGGGATGGATCTCATCCAGTCCGTCGCGATCTGCCCCGAGAACAGGCCCTGCGCGGCGGCCGAGCCGATGGGCAGGAAGACCAGCGCGATCGCGGTGAGGCCGCGCCGCGTGTTCAGCATGTGCCACACCTCCTTGAACACCTCGATGAGGCGGGCGAGCCACGTGGGACGCTGATTCGCCTTGGCCACTGGATCCATCGGGACCTTCGGAGCCTCCGGGACAAACTGGAGAATGATGGTGCAGCTCGCAAGCACGGCGGCGATCACGCAGAACGCGAACTTCGTCGAGACGTCGGTCGCGAGCATCAGTCCGAGCCCGCCACCCAGGCCTGCACCGCCCACGTTGCCGGCCTGGAACCAGCCCGCCGCGCGACCTCGCTCCTCGGGCGGCGTCGCGTGCGCCATCAGGCCCTCGACGGCCATGCCGACGAACGTGATCGCCAAGCTGTTCACGAAGACGAGCACCTCGATGATCGTGAGGTTCGCGTTCGTGATCGGGATGAATGCGAGGCCCAGGATCGTCGCGCATGACGTGCCGTTGGAGAGCACGTACCAGCGCTTCCGGGTCATCGTGCTGTCGGCGATCGGAGCCCACAGCACCTTCCACGTGTGCGGCAGCAGGTTGATCGCGACCAGACTCGCGATGACCGCGTCGGACTGACCTTGCTGCTTGAGGATGAACCCCAGCATCACGGACACGAAGCCCGAGGTTGCGCCGAAGGGCAGGTTGAGAATGCCCCACAACCAGGGACTGACGCGCCGCGTGCTCACAGCGCGCGAACTTACTAGGTCTCGCTTCGGAGCGCAGTCGCGGCGAAGTGCAAAGACCGCTCGCGAGCCTCCTCGAGGTCGTCGCGGCTGATGATGCCGTCGCGGGCCATGCCGCGCAGGATGAGGTCGACGCGGGCGGCGCTGTCGGGATCGAGACCACCAGCGCGGCGCACCCGGCGCGACATGTTGGTCGGCTCGGCGGTGAGCGCGGCGAGGAACGCGGCCTGCTTGATGGTGAGCTCGCGCGGCGAGATGCCGAACCAGTGGGCGGCGGCGGCGCGGAGGCCGAAGATGTGCGGGCCGAGCTCGATCACGTTGAAGTAGCGCTCGAGGATCTGCTTCTTGTCGAGGCGCGCCTCGAGGCGCCAGGTCAGCACGGCTTCCTGGATCTTGCGATCGAGGCTCCTGCGATGAGTGAGAAACGCATTCTTCACGAGCTGCTGGCTGATCGTGGAGCCACCGCGGGCGAGCCGGCGATCGCGGAGATCGATCTCGAAGCTGCGCGCGATCGCATTCTCGTCGAAGCCGTGGTGGCTGAAGAAGCGGCCGTCCTCGGCGGAGGTGAACGCACCGAGGACGAACCAAGGCAGGCGCTTGAGCGGGAACCAGGCCACTTCGTCGGGGCCGACGAGCGCACGCGATCCATCGGGAAAGGTGTGCTCGCTCGAGACCAGGAGCTGGGTGACATCGGCGGCCGGCGGCTCGGCGCTCACGATGCACGCATTGGCGAGACGGGTCTCGAGCGTCACGCCTTCGCCCACCGGGGCGGCGAGATCGAGCGCGAGCCGGGCGCGACCGCCGAAGGTGCCGGTCATGGTGAGCCCGTCGAGCGGGCCACGGATCTCGTGGGGCACTGACAGCAGGAGCTCGTTGCATGGTGCGTCGGCGAGCTGGACGTCGAGCTGGCCGGATACCGGCGAGCCGCGACGCAGCCAGCCCGAGAGCGACCAGCGCGCGGCGCCGACGGCGAAGCTCGCGCGCTGGACCGCGACGGCATCGGGCGAGACCGCCACGCTCGCATCGACCGTGGCGTCGACGGGAATCGACTGCGGGCCGAGGGTCTTGTGATCGAGCCGCAGGCCCAACACGCTGCCGGCGACGGCCACCTGTGTGGTGTGAGCGGCGCGCCGCACGCTGACCGTGCCGGATACGCGAGCGTTACCGACGACGATACCCTTCGGCGCGAGGGCCGCGAACGGCGCGAGGGGAATCTTGTCGCCGTGGAGCGTGAGCGCGAATGGATTGCCATCGCGCGGCGGGATGAGATCGGCGCCGAGCGGGCGGGGGATGCCGTGGTCATCGAGGAAGCCACGCGCTTCGAGCGATCCGCCGGGTGACAGGCGACCGATCGCGACATCGCGGAGCGCGATCGTCTGCGAGCCGACGCGGATCGTGCCGCCGCCACCGACGGCGAGGACGCGACCGAACGACACGTGGGGCAAGGCGACCTCGGCGGCGCTGCGCGCGAGCTGGAGCTCGGCGTCGATGCCGCCGGCGCCACCGCGCAAGCGCAGCGTTCCGGTGATCACGCGGACGCCATTCTCGTCGGGCACGAGCTCGACGCGATCGGCGGAGACCTCGCCGAGCCCGGCGACCCGGGCGGTCAGTGTGCCGGACGAGACAACGATGCGGCGCACGCGCGTGGAACCGCTACTGGCGGTTCCGGTCTTCTTGCGAAGCTCGGCGAGCCGGCGCACCACGCGTGCGAGATCCGAGTCGCCATCGCGCGTGACCTCGACGGAGATCCGTGGCGCGGCAACACGAATCTCGTCGGCAGAGAAGTGTCCCGACAGCAGAGACTCCAGCGCGACCGATGCCTCGACCCGCTCGGCCGCGAACAGCTCGCCAAGCGCAACGTCGGACAGCCGTAGCGTGCCGGTGAGGTCCGCGTCGAGCGAGCCGATGCGGGCCGGTACACCCGCGGCCGTGCCGAGCCGCGCGGCAAGCGCCTGGGTACGCGAGCGAACGATCGTTGCCGCACCGATCGGCAGGCCCACCGCCAACAAAGCAGTGGTTGCGACGAAGAGGGTGCGGCGGCGATGCATCAGTGTGTAGCGGCTTCTTCGCGGCGCTCGTCGCCGACGAACTCGCGCTGGACCACGCGACGCTCGCCATTGCCGCGACGCGAGGACAACGACGCGCCCGCGAGCATCTGCTCGCACAGCTCTCCGAACGAGACGCCCGCGGCGTCGGCAATCTTGGGCAGCAGGCTCGTCGGCGTGAGGCCGGGAACCGTGTTGACCTCGAGCACGAACTCGTTGCCCGAGTCGCTGACCATCATGTCGACGCGGGTTGCCCCGGAGCAGCCAAGCGCCATGTGCGCGCGCACTGCCTGGGCGAGCACGCCGCGGTAGCGCTCGGGCGACAGGCGAGGCGGCACGAAGTAGTCGGTCGCGCCCTTGGTGTACTTGTTCTGGTAGTCGTAGAAGCCGTCGCGCGGCGCGATCTCGACGGCACCGAGTGCGCGATCGTCGAGGATCGCGACCGAGACTTCCTTGCCAGCGATGAAGCGCTCGACCAGGATCTCGTCGTCGAAGCGCAGGGCACGCTCGACCGCGGGGCCGAGCTCGTCCAGCGACTGGCAGATGGCCACGCCGACGGAGCTGCCTTCGCGGATGGGCTTCACCACGCATGGATAGCCAAAGTCGCCGTGGACGGCGGGTAGGTCGGCGAGGTCGCCCTCGGTCAGCGTGTAGTAGGCCGGCGTGGGCAGGTTATGGAGGCGGAACAGCTCCTTGGCCTTGCCCTTGTGCATCGCGAGCGCCGACGCCATGACGTCGCTGCCGGTGTACGGGATGCCGAGGAGCTCGAGGAGCCCCTGGACGCAGCCGTCCTCGCCGAGACGGCCGTGCAGGCAGATGAAGGCGACATCGATCTGCTCCTGGCGCAGGGCGACGTCGACATCACGGTCAACATAGATGGGGGTTACGTCGTGTCCGCGCTCACGAAGGGCGTTGATCACGGCCTCTCCGGTACGCAACGACACTTCGCGCTCACTCGAGAGACCTCCCAGCAACACACCGATTCGGCGGGACATCATGTACGGCTCCTTTGATGACGAGAACGCTGCAGGATCCCGCCGTAATCCGACCCTAAAGGCCCCCTTATAGAGGGGCAATTTTTCTCCCTCCATTCGTGGTAGGAACACGACCGAAATGGCCAAGAAGAAAGCCGACGATACGACCGACGCGGGTGGCGAAGCTGGGGGCAAGAAGAAGGCTTCTGGAAAGAAGGCGCCGGCCAAGAAGGCGAGTCCTGCGGCGAAGAAGCCGGCCGCGAAGAAGCCGGCCCCGCGCAAGAAGAAGGACACCGCGCCCAACGAGACGGTCGAGGCCAAGACCGATCCCGCGTCCGATGTGATCGACGCCGAGATCATCGCGGAGACTCCAACCTCCGAGATCGAGGATGACGAGCCCGCCGTCGAGGCGACCCCGATGTCCGACGAGGAGCGCGAGCTGTCCGCCGTCTACGGCGAGGACCTCAACGCAGCCAAGGGCGCCCATGGCGAGTTCAAGGATCACAAGACCGGCGACGAAGACCGGCCGATGACGCCGGAGATCAACGCGCGGGAAGAGCGCAACAAGCGCTGGGAAGAGCGCCGCAATGGCCGTCGGGGCCGTCGTGACGAGCGAGACCGCCAGCGCGATCAGCGCCGCGGCGGTGGTGGCGGTGGTCAGCCGCAACCCCAGCAGCAGGCAGGCGGCGGTGGCGACCGTGGCCCGCGCCAGGACCGCCCCGATCTGCGCGGCCAGCAGCGTGACCCGCAGCGCGACCAGCGCCCGGATGGCCAGCCGCAGGGTGGCTTCCAGAACCGCCCGGTCGAGATGCCCAAGATCAACGGTACCGAGGACGGGCAGGGCCGCGTCGGAACGCCGCTCGGTGATGCGGCTGCAGCCGTCTTCACGCAGCTGCGCAACGGCCAGCCGCTGCCGGTTCGCCAGCTCGCCGCGATGATGCGAAAGCGGAACCTGGTCAACCAGGATCCCGAGCAGCTGTGGCCGCAGCTCAAGGCCGAGCTCCTCGGCGACGAGCGCAGCTACCGGACCTTGGGCCTGCGCCCGCGCATCGTGTATCGCGGTCGTGATCTGTTCGCACCGGGCCCGGTCTCGATGAGCGTCACCGCGGATGCGGAGGCGGGTGTCGCCACGGCGCTGTCGAAGCTCGCGAGCGCGACGCACAAGGCGCTCGGCGGGCGGCTGCTCCGCGCGAGTGGCCTCGGCTTCGAGCGCATCATCCACGCGTACCTCGTCGCCGCGGGCTTCCGCGAGATCGACTGGGTCAAGCGCATCGGTGGCATCAGCTACGCGAGCGCGACGGCGCCGGGTATCTCGCGCACGGTGCTCATCTCTGCGCGCTCTGGCGCCGAGGCGATCGATCGCCGCGGCATCGGTGAGCTGCGGGTGGGCGTCGAGGCGAAGGACCTCGTCGCGGGGATTCTGTTCGCCGCGGGCGAGCTGTCCGAGGATGCCGAGAAAGAGCTCGAGCGCGCAGGTCGCTCGATCTCGGTCGTGTGTGGTGACCAGCTGGTGGCTGCGCTGATCAGCGCTGGCGTCGGTGTGGTCAGCTCGGCGGCGCCGCTGCACTACCTCGACGACCAGCTCCTCGAAGAGTTGCTCGCGGGCTAAGCGATGGTCGCGGTCCCACACGCCGAGTCGCTGCAATGGCAGTGGCTCGGGCGTGCCGACTACGCGCAGGTACACGCCCGGCAGCTCGCCCTCCGCGAGCGCGTGTGGGCAGGTGAGCCAGGCGCCGTGCTGCTCTGCGAGCACCCGCCGGTGATCACGCTCGGGCGGTCCGCGAAACCCGAGAACGTGCTCGCCGCCGGCGATGTTCCGACCGTGCAGATCGAGCGCGGCGGCGATGTCACCTATCACGGGCCCGGGCAGCTGATGGTCTATCCGGTCGTGCGGCTCAAGAAGGGTGTCGTCGATTTTCTCGAGCGGATCGCGCTCGCGCTCGCCGATGCGTGTGCCGAGGTCGGCGTTCCCGGTGTCGAGCTCATTCGCGAACCGACCGGTATGTACCTCGCGGGCGCGAAGATCGCAGCGTGTGGCATCCACGTCGCGCGCGGGGTGAGCATTCACGGCTTCGCGCTCGATGTCGCGACACCCGATGACATGTGGCAGCGCATCCGACCGTGCGGGCTGTGCCTGACGCAGACCTCGCTTGCGCGCGAGCTCGCGGCGCGGGAGTTGCCATCGGTGAGCGTGGAGCAACTCGCGGCCCTCGCGGGACCCAAGATCGTCGCCACGTTGCTATAACGGCAACATGACGCGCGGCCGGATTGTCGTTCTCTACAACACCGACTACGACGCGGAGCAGTCCGTCTCGGCGAACACGCCCGACGCGACGTCGGTGCGAGCCTCGGCGAAGGCAATCGCAGGCGCGCTGATCGAGGGTGGCTACACCGTCGAGCTCACGGGCGTGCACGGCACCGATGTCTACGCGGTGCTCGCGCGGCTGCACGCGGACAAGCCGGATCTGCTGTTCAACCTGTGCGAGTCGATGGATGGCGAGCCGCAGAACGAGCCGACCTTCGCGGGGCTGCTCGATTTGTTCCGCATCCCGTACACGGGCGCAGATCTGCTCGCGCTCGCATCGTGCCTCTACAAGCACCGCACCAAGGACATCCTGAACGCGCACGGTGTGCCCACGCCGCCGTATCGCTACATCAAGTCCGCCGCGGAGCTCGCCGATCCAGCGATCGACGCGCTCGAGTTCCCGTACTTCGTGAAGCTCGCGCACGAGGATGCATCGCTTGGCATCACCGAGGCGAACGTGTGTCGCGATGCCGCCGCTCTTCGCGCACGCTCGCGCGAGCTGATGGCAGAGCACCGCCAGGGTGTGCTCGCCGAGCGCTACGTCGAGGGCCGCGAGGTCAACGTCACGCTGTTCGGATCCGGCGATACGCTCGAGGTGCTGCCGCTCCACGAGATCGATTTCGCGGCGATGCCGTCCGACCGTCCGCGCATCGTGAGCTATGCGGCGAAGTGGGACGAGAAGCACGTCGACTACGAGGGGACTAGGGCCGTGCCGCTGCGTGGTGTGGCTGCCAGCGTGACCGCCGAGATCGAGCGTGTCGCGCGCGCAGCGTTCCTCGCCGTGGATCTGCGCGACTATGGGCGCGTCGATCTGCGAGTCGATGCGGCCGGCGTGCCGTGGGTGATCGACGTCAATCCCAATCCCGACATCTCGCCCGATGCGGGAGTCTCACGTGCGGCGGCTGCCGCGGGCATGAGCTATCCGCAGATGGTGTCGCGCCTCGCCGATCTCGCGCTGCGCCGCATCCGCGCGTCCCGCTAACTGCCGCTGCTTGCCGGGTTGTCCGGTGCAGTACTGCTGCTCGCTCGCGCGATGATCGGCGGATGCGTTGCGCAGTCGCTCTCGCCGTCGTTCTGTCGCTCACCGGTACCGTGCAGGCGGAAGCCACACTCGAGTACACGCAAGCTGTGGTGGGGCGGCAGGCGTCGCGTGCGCGCAAGGTCCGGATCGTCACCGGCGTGGCGATGGCCGCATCGGGGGTCGCGCTCGGTGCGGGCGGCTTCCACGTGCTGGCGAACGTGAAGGAAGGCGGCCTCATCGATCTGAGCGGCCTCGAGAAGGCGCTCGCGTACTCGATGATCGGCGCAGGCGGTGTGCTCGCGATCGCGTCGCCTCTGCTGATGCTCACGCGGTCGTACGCCGAGGTCCTGCGCGACGACATCACCGACGAGAACGATGCGAGGCTGGTGCGCACCGAGGTCGCGCACCGGGCGAAGCAGATGCGGCGGACGCGAATGGTGGTTCGTGGGATTGGTGTGGTGCTCGCCGGCGTGGGCGCGATCGGCGTCACGGCGGCTGCGGCGAGCGGCGACTCGCTCGATGATGCGCCGCGCAACGATCTGATGGGCGCGGGAATCAGTCTTGGCCTCCTCGGGTCGGGTCTCGTGATCGGCTCGCTGATCGAGACGCGCTGGGAGACGATGCATCGCGAGCTCACGGTACCGACGGTGGAGCTGAGCGCGGGGCTCGTGCCGGTCCGCGGTGGTGCGATCGCCGGCGTCGGCGGAACCTTCTGAGCTCACTCGTCCTCGGCCGCGTCGTCCTCGCCCGACAGCCGGCGCAGCTTCTTCTGCAATCCGAACCGTGACAGCCCGAGCAGGCGAGCGGCGACCGTCTGGTTGCCTTTCGCGCGCGTCATTGCGGCGCCGATGTACGCCTGCTCCGTCGCGGTCAGCGCAGGCTTGAGGCGCAGATCCTCGCCGACGCTGGGCTTGGCCGGTTCGGGCCGGGCCGCAGCGGTCGCGATCGCCTCGGGCAGATCCGCGACGTCGATCACGTCGCCGCCCATCGCGAGGCCGCGTGCGAGTGCATTCTCGAGCTCGCGCACGTTACCGGGCCAGCGGTGCTGACCGAGAGCGCGCAGCGCCGCGCGGGTCAGCCGTGGTGCAGCTCGGCCGCGGCACAGCAGTGCGAGCAGCTTCTCGACGAGCAGCGACACGTCACCATCGCGGTCGCGCAACGGGGGCACCGCGATCGAGATCACCTCGAGGCGAAACCGCAGATCTTCGCGAAACGTACCGCTGGCGGCGAGCTCGGCGAGCGAGCGCTGGCTCGCGGTCACCACGCGAACATCGACCTTGCGAGTCTTGGTGTCGCCGACGCGGCGAATCATGCCGTCCTGGAGCACGCGCAGCAGCTTGGCCTGCATGCCGGGGCTCGTATCGGCAACCTCGTCGAGGAACAGCGTGCCGCCATCGGCGACTTCGAACAGACCCTTTCGATCTCGCTCGGCGCCGGTGAATGCGCCGCGCACGTGACCGAATAGCTCGCTCTCGAGCAGCGGCTCGGGCACCGCGCTGCAGTTGATCGCGACAAACGCACCATCACGCCGGGGTCCGTTGTCGTGCAAGGCACGCGCGACCAGCTCCTTGCCGGTGCCGCTCTCGCCAACGATCACGACCGGCAACGATGTCGCGGCCGCGCGATCGAGGACATCGAGCATCCGCAGCATGGCCGGCGACTTGCCGACGATCCCTTCGTAGCGATTGCGCAGCCGATCGCGGTCGGGAAGGTCCGCCTTCGCGCGAACCAGCTCTGCCTCGCGATCCGCGAGCTCCGACGACAACCGGCGGTTGAGGTCATCGACGTCGCGGGTTGTCCGCCGCAGATCCTCGGTCAGTCGTGCGTTCTCGATCGCGATCGCGGCAATGTCTGCGAGCTCGCCGAGCAGCGTGGCAGCTGCCTCGTCGAATGCGCCACCACGCAGCCGATGATCGACGTAGATGCAACCGGTGACCGCCGCGCGCTGGCGCAGCGGGACAACAAGCACCGACCGCAGCCGCAGTGCCGCAACGGACGCGGCAACCGCGAAGCGCTCGTCGATGCCGGCATCCACCGTCACGACGGGCTCTCCGGTCTGCGCCGCGCGCTCGGCGATCGAGCGGCTCACCGAGCGATCGCCGCTCTCGAGATCGCCCATCGCGAAGTTGCGTGACACGACCGGTGCGAGCTCGCCGTCACTCTGGCGCAGCAGCAGAAAACCGCGTTCGGCTGCGGTCAGCTCGATGGCGGTATCGATCACCTCGTCGAGGATCCTCTCGACATCGGATTCGGTATTGAGTCGGCGCGACAGCGTGAGCAGCCGGCGCAGATGCGGTGCATCGTCGCGATACGAGCCGGCACGCAGCTCGCCGGCGCGCTGGTCGTTGCCTGGGATCTTGTCGACGTCGGGGTCGGCTTCGAGGGCGGCGCGGAACACGGGGGCGGTCGCGGCCAGCAGGGCGCCATGCGCGGCGCGGGCGCGCTCTGCGAGTGTCCGGGCGAGGACCGCGTCGCGTCCGCGCTGAGCGAGTGCGGCAGCAACGGCGAGCCCGCGGAACGCGCGCTCGAGGCGATCGCCGTCGGCGGCACGGGTCGCGACGTCGGCACAGGCGTGGGCGAGGGACATCAGGTCCGCGTCGGTCGGCCACTCGAGCTCGGCGTAGCGCAGCGTCGGGTACGAGCTGCTGTCGCGCAGGAGAGCCGCGTTGTCGCGGGGCGTGAGCGGATCGCGCGCGAGCGGGGTGTCGCGCAGTGCGACGTGCGCGCCCGAGGAGCGCGAGCTGCGGTTGACCGTATCGGCGATCGCCGCGAGCGAGCTGCTATCGCGCAGCGCCGTGTGCGAGCCGGTCATGGCCGCCAGCGAGCCGCTCTCGCTATCGCGGAGCGTCGAGTGCGAGCCGCTATCGCGGAGCGCCGAGTGCGAGCCGGTTTCGCGCAGCGCTGCACGCGACCCGGTCTCTCGAACCGCGGCGTGCGAGGCTGTGTCGCGCAGCGCTGCACGCGAGCCGGTATCCCGCAGCGCCGGCTGCGACCCCGTGCGATTCCGTCGCGTGTCGTAGATCCGTAAGGCGAGGCGACCACGCGCGATCGCCCACCGGTCGCGATCGTCGTCGCTCGCGCACAGCGCCTCGACGTCCGCGTCTGTACGGTGACCCGCCTCGGCGAGCGCGATCTGTGCGCTGATCTGCGCGTGCGCGTCCCCACGCTCGATACCGATCGCGAGCGCGTCGCGATACGCGCGCTCGGCGCCGAGCTCCTCGCCGAGCCGCCGCAATGCATCGCCGAGTACGAGCAGCGCAAACGCACGCAGATGGGGCGCACCGTCCGCAGCCCGGACAGCCGTGTCCGCCGCGGCGTACGCATCCTCGGCTTGCCCCAGCGCGAGCAGCGCGTTGCCGCGATTGAGATCCGCCGCGACCTGCTCCGTCGTCGCGCCGACATCGGCGAACACGCGGCTGGCCGCGGCCAGGCGGGGCAGGGCCTCACTCGCGCGACCGCGTTCCGCGAGCACGGTGCCCAGGTTGAGCTCCGCGACTGCCGCCGCATGGATCTCGCCGACCTCGCCGAGCTTGCGCGCGGCCTCGCGATACCGATCGGTGGCAAGCCCGAGCTGGCCGCGCTGCTGGGCAACCATGCCGCGCAGTGACAGCGCGCGCCCCATCGTGGCGCCATCTCCGGCTGCGGCGCCGCCGACCTCGAGCGTCGCAAACGCGCGATCGGCCTCGTCGAGCTCGCCGAGGTAGAACGCGGCGAGGCCCGCGGCCTCCGCGCGCAGTCCGGCAAGTGGGCCGTTCGCCTGCGCGACCCGCTTGGCGTCGGCAAACCGCGACCGCGTGACGAGGAGGCGTGCGTACGTGCCGGCCACCTCCGGGTGATCGGGCTCGGCGGTGTGCAGTGCGGCAAGGGTCGCCTCGGCGGCGTCGAGATCGCCGGCGCGCTGCGCCGCTCGCGCGACGACCAGGTCGGACTCGATCCGGTCTGCGCCGGCAAGCTGAGCCGCGCGCGCGAGCTCCGCGACGTCACGGTAGGCACCGGTTGCAGCGGCGGCGCGGGCAGCAAGCAGCCCGGCCCGTGCGGCGATGCCCGCACCCGACGTGGTGTCGCCCGGGGCGCCCAGCGCCCGCTGCGCGACCTCGCGTGCACGGTCGGCGCGACCGCGCGCGAGCAGCTGCTCGGCAACCTTGCACGCTCGCTCGCCGTGCGCGCCGATCGGTGCACGCGACAACAGATTCGCGACGACATCGAGCGCGACCTCGTCGCGATGGACAGCGAGGCCCGCCGTTGCGAGCGCAGCCAGGTGGTCGGGTGGTGTTGCCGCGATCAACGCGTCCGTGGTCGACCGATCGATCGCGACCTCGTCGCCGCGCCGTCGGGCGAGTCCCGCGCGCTCGAGCTCGACCACATCGACGAGCCCGGCTGTGAGCGCGGGCGTCGATGCAGTCGTTGCGGCAGCGAGCTCGCGGATCGTCGCGAGGACCCGGTCGATGCGCGCGTGACCACCGCAGACGGCGATCACGCGTGCAACCTGACGCGCCGGTTCGCCGACTGGCTCGAGCTGGCGTCGTCGCAGATCCGTTGCGCCCGCCGACGTGCGCGCGGACCAATCGATCGCGAACGGATCAGGATCGCCGACGAGCGAGCGCAGCAGCTCGAGCGCCGTGAGCGCGAGGCCACCACTGGCAGCCAGCAGGCCGGCGAGCCACTCGCGTGACGGCTCGCGTCCGAGCATCGACTGGACCAGCGAGGCAAGTGACGCCGCGTCGAGCAGCGGGGCGTGGTGCACGACCAGGTCGTCCCGCTGCGCCAGCGCCGCGAGCGCGACCAGATCCTCGGCGACAATGACGATCGAGTGTTCGAGCTCGTGTCGCGCGAGTGCGGCGATCCACGCAGGCGCGCGCGGATCACCCGCGAGCTCGCAGACCACGATCGCTTCACCGCTCGCGGCGGCCCGCGCGACCGCGTCGAGCCAGCGACGACCATCGGTGTCGGTGCCGGTCGTGCTCGGCGGGACGCGCAGGATCGCGGCGAGCTCGTCGAGTGAACCAGCACGCACCGCGGATGCGCGTCGCGCACGGGTCACCTCGTCGAGCTGCCAGCGACGAACAGCTGCGTCGGCGAGCTGACTCGCACCCGATGCGTCGCCGCCAGCGACCACATGGATTGCGGACAAGCCGGCGAGCGCCCGCGCAAGCTCTTCGATCACCGGCTGCGCGCCGGGCCATGCGGCAGGGGCGGGCGGTGCGCCAACCTTGGGTCGCGCGCGACGGGTCTGGCCGGGCGCGATCAGTGCCGCGAGCTGATCGAGCTCGTCGAGGAGCGCGAGCGCCGATGGCGGACGCAGCTCGATGTCGCGCGCGAGCAACCGGCCGATGAGATCCGCGAGGGGACGCGGCAGCATCGGCAGCGGAGGTGGAGCGGGCGCGGTGACGATCCGATGCACGAGCTCGCCGAGCGATGGCGCATCGAACGGCGGTCTCCCGGTGACGAGTCGCACCACCGTGGCGCCGAGGCTGTACAGATCGCTGCGCGGCTCGAGGTGACCGGCGAATGCCTCGGGCGCCATGTACTGCGGCGTGCCGCGTGCACCGTCGCCGGGGTTCGTGCTCGGCGCCGCGAGACCCAGGTCGACGAGCACCGCACGAGCATCGTCATCGACGAGCAGGATGTTCGCCGGCGCGACGTCACCATGAACGAGACCCGCGGCATGGATCACCGCGAGTGCACCAGCGATGTCGGCGAGCAGGGACCACAGTGCATGCGGCTCGTCCCACCGCCGCGCGTCGGCACGGCCGCCGGAGATCCACTCCGCGATGAAGAACGGTGCGCCCGGCGCGACGTCGTCGATCGTCTCCGTCGTGCGGCCGACCTCGAAGACCTTGGGTAGCGAGGGGTGGCGGAGGCGGGCGAGCTGGGCGAACTCATCGAGCAGCATCCCCTCGGCGCGGGCGCTGACCTTGAGCGCGCGCGGCTCGCTGGTCTGCACGTCGATGACCTTGAGGACCCTGCCGAAAGCGCCACGACCCACCAGCTCGGCCACCCGGTAGCGACCGAGGAGCGAGGTGCCGTGGGCCGTCGACACCGCCATCTCCACATGTCAACTTGATTGGCAGGCGGTGTCAACCAGATTGACGCCGGTGGCGGAGGGCCGGTTTACCAGCGCTTTCTGGGGTGTACAGCGCCACCATGTTATCGTCGGCGCGTGCCGGACGACGAGCGGTCGCGGCGTCGCCTAGGAGACGCGACGAAGAGCCGGATCGCGGACCTGGCCTCGGGCTGGAGCGTGGACGGATCCAATGCCGATCCCGATTCTGCTGAGCCGGCCGCTCCGGATGCCGCGGATACCGATCCGTCCGCCCGCCCCGAACCGCACACGACGTCGGTCGCTCCGCGTGCCGCGCCGCCTGCAGCGCCGAGCTCTGGAGCGTCGCCGCGGTCCGCACCGCCCACGCCAAGTGCGAGCGGCCCAACGCGCTCGAAGCCAAAAACGAATCCGCCGCCGCCCCCCGGTTCGCCGGAGCGGAAGGCCCTCGAGGAGAAGATCGTCGTCACTGCGTCGCGTGATCGGCTGGGAGATGCGACGAGGAGTCGGATCGCGGACCTGGCCTCGGGCTGGAGTGTGGATGGGGCGGGCTCCGAGTCGCCGCCGCTCGATGCAGGCGATCGACGCGGTGCGAATCCTGATCAGGACATCGTTGCGACGACCTCTCGCGATGACGAGTCGACGGATGTGCTTCCGCCGGAGCGCAAGCGTTCCACCGGCATGCAGCCCGTGGTTGCCGATCGGATTCAAGCGCCGACGGGCGCGCGACCGCGAACACCGACGGGATCCCGTCCGGCTGTCGGACAAGAGCGTCCGCGGACCCCGACCGGCGCGCGTCCGATCGTTGGCGACGAACGTCCACGGACGCCGACCGGCGCGCGTCCGATCGTTGACGACGAACGCCCGCGGACACCGACCGGCGCGCGTCCCATCGTTGGCGACGAACGTCCGCGGACGCCGACCGGACCGCGTACGGCGATCGGACACGAGCGGCCGCGATCCGCGACTGGATCGCAGTCGATCGTTCCTGAGATGCGGCCGCGGCTTCCGACCGGTCCCCAGGCTGTCGTCGGCGAACGCTCCAAGGTCTCGACGGGTTCGCAAGCGATCGTCGGCGACCGCTCCAAGCCGCCGAGCATCCCACCACTCTCGGCGGCCGCCCTCGAACGAACACGTCCGCCGAGCATCCCGCCACCGACGAGCCCGGAGGCCGAGGAGTATCCGCCACCGTCCCATGACCGTCCGGACCCGACCAGCACAGCATCAGCGTCTGCCGATCGCTCGAGGCCGATCAGCACCGCGCCGGCGTCCGCGGAGCGTCCAAAGCCGTTCAGCGCCGCCCCCCCGTCTGCCGATCGCTCGACGTCGACGCGCACGCCTCCGCTGCCTTCGTCAGCCGAACGCTCGAAGCCCACGAGCACCGCACCCGCTGATCGTTCGGCGCCGACGAGCGCGGCTCCAGCCTTCGCGGATCGTTCGCGGCCGACGAGCTCGGCACCACCAATTCCAGCAGATCGTTCCAGGCCGATGAGCGCCGCGCCACCGGTCGCGGATCGTTCGCGGCCGACGAGCTCGGCACCGCCAATTCCGGCGGAACGCTCCAGGCCGGTGAGCGCCGCGCCGCCACACGCGGATCGTTCGAAGCCCACGAGCGCCGCGCCGCCACACGCGGATCGCTCGAAGCCCACGAGCGTACCGCCACCGATCCCCAGCGAGCGCAGCAAGCCCGCGAGCATCCCGCCACCACCGCCCGGCTCACCCGAGCGCGCGGCCCACGAGCGCAGCAAGCCCGCCTCGATTCCACCGCCGAGCGGACCGAAGTACCCACGCGCCGGCTACGACAGCCCCGAGCCACTGCTCGTGGCCTCGACCACAACCGCCGATCACGACGACGACCCCACACCGTTCGCCGCCGAGGTGCGCACCCCGGCGGTGATCATCGACAGCGACGCGTTCGCCGGCAACAAGCTACCCGCCACCGCGGGCGAGCTGAAGCCGCGCGCTCAAGCACCCGGCACGCGCACGAGCCAGTCGGTTCCCGTCGGCGAGTTCGATCGCGACGCCAACACGAGGCAGCAGACGACCGCCCGCCGCGACGCCGCCGAGGCATTGCTCCAGGTGCCGGATGACGAGACGCCGGTCGAGGATCTCGTCGACGATGACGACGACGAGCAGAATGACGACGGCGAGCACGACGATCAGAACGACGACCACGACGAGGACGGCGCCGACCGAGACCCGCACGCCGCGCACGACGTGCACGCCGATTACGAACGGCGCCGCTCACAGGCGGACGTCTCGTCCGGAACGCACGAGGCAGGGACCGAGAAGTTCGAGCGCGGCGATCCGACGGACATCAAGGCACCCGCCGCCCCCGACGCCACCGAGATCCAGACACCACGCTCGCGCGCCCACCTGACCGGCGGCACGCTCCGGCGCAGCGCAGCCTTGCGCCGCAAGCGCGGCCTGTACGGCGACGTTCGCTATGTGTTCACCGCGCTGTTCGGCGTGCGCCGATCACGCCGCGAGCTCGGCGAGCTCGAGCAGCGCCAGGAGCTACGCGCGACCTCACGCCGCCGCCACCTGATCACGGCAGGCCGCGCCGCCGCCACGATGGAGAGCTTCGATCATCCGGCGCTGGGACGCGCGCGCGACACGCTGTCGCTGATCGAAGAGGAGCGCTCGAAGCATCAGGGCGCGGTCGCGGCCTCGGATGCGGAGCTCGACCGCGTGCGCCGCGACCGCGAGACGAACGTCAAGGCGCACGCCGAGGCCACGCTGAAGGCTGACGCCGAGCTCGCGGAGCTGGCGAAGAAGCTCGAACCGCTCGAGAAAGAGGCGCTGGCTGCGAGGAAGAAGGCGGCGGAGCTGCGCGACGAGGTGCAGCGCATCGACAAGAAGATCGGCGACACCGAGGCACTGCTCGTGTCGGTCAAGGGCGAGAAGCTCGACAAGGCCGGCGTGCACGCGGACATCGCGACGTTCAAGGCGAACAAGCAGGCCGTGCTGCGCGACGAGCCGAAGATCGCGGCCGAGCTGGATCAGCTGAACCCGCGGCTGGCCGCACTCGATGCGACACGCAGCGAGCTGCAGAAGAAGAAGCTCGAGCTCGACAAGGCCGACCAGGACGACCAGCGCCGCACACTCGAGCTGCTCGAGGCGATCGGGGCGAAGCGCAAAGTCGTGGAGCGGGCGTCGGCCGACGCCGAGGCCGCACGCGACAACGCACTGTTCGAGCTCGGCGAGCGGCTCTATGTCGACCGGCCAAAGCAGCTGACGCCGGAGCTGTCACCGATCGACCGCATCGACCTCGAGATCGGCGAGGACGAGCGCCGCGCGATGGAGGTCCGGGAGATCCTGTCGAACATCGACAAGGCAAAGTTTGCGCGCGGCATGGCCATGATCATCCTGGCGGTCGGCGCGGCCGGCACGCTGGTGTGGCTGATCTACACCGCGAGCGGTTAGCCGAGCATGCGGTCGATGCGGTCGATGGCAGCCAGGACCATCACGACCCGCACGCTGCCCAGCATGACGCCCATGACCCCGACCGTGATGGCCGCGGCGGCCGCGATCCGCGAGAAGCCCGGGGCGGACCTGCGAGAAAACGCGAGCCAACCCGCACCGATCGCCGCGATTCCGAGCCCGATCGCGAGGTAGAGGCCGGGGGAGGGGAGTCCCGCCGCCAGCACCGCGCCAAAGGCGAGGATGAGCGCCGCTCTGACCATGAGCACGACGCTAGCGCTGGCCGCGTAATGACGCGAGTTTTCGTGCTACACGCGCCTTCATGGACGAAGTTCGGGCCGGCTTCTGCGCGATCGTCGGGTTGCCGAATGTCGGCAAGTCGACGCTGCTCAATCGCGTCCTGGGCCGCCGTCTCGTGGCCGTCTCGTCCAAACCGCAGACGACCCGGGATCGGATCCTGGGGATCCACACGATCGACCTGCCAGGCGAGACCCCGGACAAGGCCCAGATCGCCTATGTCGACACGCCCGGCGTCCAGGGCGGCCGCGGCCCGCTCCGCAAGTACATGCAGAACGCCGCGGTGGCTGCGGCGCAGGATGCCAACGTCGTGCTGCTGCTGGTCGACGCGACCTACCGCGACGGTCGCATGCCCACCCGCATGAGCGAGGCTGACACCGAGGGCCTGCGCATGGCGAGCCTGACCCATCCACTCGTGGTCGCGCTCAACAAGGTCGATCGCATCGAGAAGCCCGACCTGCTGCCCGTGATCGAGGCGTGGGGCGCCGCGTATCCGACCGCCGACATCATTCCGATCTCGGCCGCGAACGGCGACAACGTCGATGCACTCGAGCAGGTGATCGCGAAGAAGCTGCCCGTCGGGCCGCCGCTGTATCCCGCGGACATGCTCACGGATCGATCGCCGCAGTTCATCGCGCAGGAGATCATCCGCGAGCAGCTGTATCACCAGCTCGGCAAGGAGCTGCCGTACGCGTGCGCCGTGCAGGTCGAGGAGTGGACCGAGCGCAAGGGTGAGATCGTGATCGGCGCGATCATCGTCGTCGAGCGCGAGAGCCAGAAGGCGATCGTCGTCGGGCGTGCAGGGGCGCGTATCAAGGAGCTCGGCATTGCGGCACGCGTCGCGCTCGCCGAGGCGCTCGCCAAGCCGGTGCACCTGTCGCTGTTCGTCAAAGTCCTCGAGGAGTGGAGCCGCGAGCAGCGCGGCCTCGAGAAGCTCGGCTACGGAGGCAAGCAATGATCCCGCTCGTTGCCGTCATCGGCCGTCCCAACGTCGGCAAGTCGACGCTGTTCAACCGGCTCGTCGGCGGTCGTCCGGCGCTCGTACACGACACGCCGGGCCTCACCCGCGATCGCCGCTATGGCGAGATGGATTACTTCGGCCGCGAGATGCGCATCGTCGACACCGGCGGCCTCGATCCCGAGGCAGCACGCGAGGTCGTCGGCGCCGGTATTCACCGCCAGGCCCTGCGCGCGATCGAGGAGGCCGATGCACTCGTACTCGTCGTCGACGGCCGCGCCGGCGTATCGGCGATCGATCACGATCTCGCCGCGCAGCTGCGCACCACCGGCAAGCCGATGTTCCTCGTCGTCAACAAGATGGACCACCCGACGGTGGATCACATGGTTCACGACTTTCACGAGCTTGGCCTTGGCGAGGCGTGGCCGGTCTCGGCGGCACACGGCCGTGGCATCGATGCATTGCTCGAGGCGATCGCCGACGCGGTCGACGCCAAGGACCCCGCGGCCGAGGCGCCCCCCGACATCATGGATGCCCTCGACCTCGACCTCACCGAGCCCGGGGACGAGGAACCCGAGCCGGACAAGCGCCGTGCCGATGCCCCACGCGGACCGCGACGCGTCGCATTCGTCGGCCGCCCAAACGCCGGCAAGTCGTCGCTCACCAACCGCCTGCTCGGCGAGGAGCGCTCGCTCGTTCACGACGTCGCGGGCACCACGACCGATCCGGTCGACACGCCGTTCCAGATCGGCGGGCAGGAGTACATCCTCGTCGATACGGCTGGCATCCGCCGCCGGGCGAAGATCGAGGAAGAAGTCGAGAAGATCGCGGTGACGATGGCGATGGCGCAGATCGAGCGCGCACACGTGGCCGTGCTCGTGATCGACTCGGGTATCGGTCCTGCCGAGCAGGACGCTCGCATCGCCGGCAAGATCGAAGAGGCCGGCCGCGCGCTCGTGATCGCGCTCAACAAGTCGGACCTGATCTCCGGCGAGGCTCGCAAGAAGGAGCTGCGCGAGCTGTCCGACGAGAACTTCCACTTCCTGACCTGGGCACCGACGGTGATGCTGTCGGCCCAGCGCGGCGACGGCGTCGATCGCCTGTTCGACCTCGTGAACCAGGTCGCCGAGCAGCACAACCGCCGCATCCCGACCGCGCAGCTCAATCGGTTCTTCGCCGAGGTGATCGAGGAGATGCCGCCGCCCGTGCACCGGGGCCGCGAGGTGCGCATCCACTACATCACGCAGGGCGCGGTGCGCCCGCCGACGTTCATCCTGTGGGCGAACCAGGACGGCCTGTCAGCGAGCTACAAGCGGTTCATCACGAACCGCCTGCGCGAGACCTACGGCTTCCGCGGCACGCCGATTCGCATCTTCGTGAAGGTCCGCAAGGACCGTCACAAAGAGGATCAGGATCAGAAGTAGCCCCAGCGTCGCGTCCCGCGCACGCCGAACGTGAAGATCGTGACGTCGCCGCCGAACGAGGCGAGCCGGCCCTCGATCCCCCAGGACTTCTCGCGATCGACGAGCACGTCGAGCCCGCCACCGATCGCGAGCACGAAGTTGGTGCCACCCGCGATGGGGCCGCCCGTGGTCATGACCGCGCCGACGCCGCCGAACGCGTACGGCACGTACTTGAGGACGTCGAACCGGAACACCGCACCGGCATCGACGAGAAACCCGTGGGAGAGCGAGCTCTGCTCCGCGGAGTTGCCGCCGTAGAACATGCCGTAGGCGCCTTCGCCACGCAGGGAGAAGTCGCTGCCGATCGCGTGCTCGTAGGTCACGCTGACCGCGCCACCCACGGTCGGGGTGATCGCCTCGGGCTCCATGTTGGCCATGGACGGCACGCCGGGAGTCGAGAACGTGGCCCAGCCCAGCCCCAGGGACAGGGCACGCTCACCCTCGGCCCGGGCAGCGGACGGCGCGACTGTGATTCCGACGAGGAAGATCGCAGGCAACAGCCGGGCAGGGAGACGGGTCAAAGCCACCAACTCCCTGAATTGTGCTACATCGCCAGTTGCTGTGGCCGACAACGACGACAAAAATACCCCCGACCCCGCAACGCCTGGCTTCGACCCGAAGCCCGTCACGCTGGGAGGCGAATCGATCGTCGACCGGCTCATGCCGTATCGCAAGAAGATCGGGCTCGCCATCCTGCTCGGCTTTGCCGTCTGGGCCGTGATCGCGGTCGTGTTCTACATCCGCAATAACAAGCGCGAGAAGAACACCGCCAAGATCGCCCAGGTCCTCGACGTGGCGAACCGCCAGGTGCAGGCACCCGACCCGGTGCCCACGCCGCCGGATCCGAACGACACCACGAAGAAGCCGATCACGTACGCGACCAACAAGGAGCGTGCGGAGGCTGTGCTCGCCGAGATGCAGAAGACCGGCGCGAGCTTCTCGTCCGCGTACCGCGCGTCGCTGCTCATCCAGGCCGGCAAGCTCGACGAGGCGATCGCGGAGTACCGCAAGGCGCAGGACAGCAAGCTGCTCGACGGCGTGCTCGCCCGTGAAGGCCTCGGCATCGCGCTCGAGACCAAGGCGCAGGCCGAGAAGGATGCAGCCGCACGGCAGAAGGGCCTCGAAGAGGCGCTCGTCGTGTTCCAGGCCATGCAGCCCGACGAGAAGGGCCCGCGTCGCGCATACGCGCTCTATCACCAGGGCCGCATCCTTGGCCTGCTCGGCAAGACCGCCGAGGCGACCGAGGCATTCAAGAAGGCCAAGGAGCAGGGCGGCGGCGAAGGCGCGCTCGCAGATCAGATCGAGGAACGCCTCGCAGGACTCGGAGCTTCGTGAAGACCCACGCTGCAATTGCGCTCGTTCTGGCGGTTGCGGCGGCAGGCTGCGTTCGCGTGCCTTCGCAGCGTGCAGACGCGATGAGTGCGGTCCCGCGGGAGACCCCCGGCGAGGATCGGCTGTCGTTCAAGTGGAAGTTCGAGACCGCGGATCGCCGCACCGAAGTGGTGCCGCAGGAGTTCGCGTCGCCGGCGGTGTACGCCGATACGATCTATGTCGGCTCGGCGCGCGGCTGGTTCTTCTCGCTGCGCTCGGCCACCGGTCAGGTCCGCTGGCGCAAGCTGGTCGGCTCGGTCGTGTGTGCGCCGCTCGTCGATCGCGGGATGCTCTACATCGGCACCAACGACGGCTTCCTCGTCGCGCTCGACGCGCAGACCGGCCAGGAGAAGTGGCGCTACCAGAGCCGCGGCCCGATCGCGCAGACGCCTGCGTCGACGGGTGATCTGATCGTGTTCGCGAACGAGGCCGACCAGGTGGTCGCGGTGGACGCGATCAACGGCAAGTTCAAGTGGCAGTACAAGGGCGAGACGCCCGAGGAGTACACGCTGCGCGGCCACGCCGGCGTGACGATCGACGGCGAGCTGATCTACACCGGCTTCGCGAGTGGCGCGCTCGTCGCGCTACGCAAGGAGAACGGCTCGGTCGCATGGTCGACGTCTCTCAAGGCGGACGCTGATCGCTTCATGGATGTCGACGCGACCCCGATCGTGTTCGAGGGCAACGTCTACGCATCGTCGTCGTCCGGCGGTGTCTACGCGATGGACAAGACCACCGGCTTCGTTCGCTGGCGCGTCCCGTTCTGGGATGCGTCGATGCCGAGCTCGAGCGGCAACGTCGGCGGTATCGCGAGCGACGGCAAGGCGATCTACGTCTCGGTCGCCGACCTCGGCACCTACGCGATCGACCTCGACGGCAACGTGATGTGGCGCGTGGGTTCGCGTGGCGGCGGTGAGCCGGCCGAGCCCGTCGTGTTCGCGGACATGCTGATCTACACGCTCGCCAACGACGGCCTGTTCGTCGCATCGCGCAAGACCGGCGAGACGCTCGAGTACTTCGATCCAGGCGACGGCGTCTCGGCGCAGCCGACGGTGACCGGCGACGGCCGCATGTTCGTGATGTCGAACCGCGGCAACCTGTACGCGTTCGACCTGCTCGATTAGCTACAGGACCCGAGGGTAGCGGCGCCGTTGCTGCAGTTGCCCGACGCGCAGTCTCGATCGGCCGCGCATGCGTCACCCGTGGCGCACGTTGGACACGCGCCGCCGCAATCGATGTCGCTCTCGAACCCATCGCGGACGCCATCGCTGCAGGTCGCCACGCGGCACGCACCGGCATCGCAGGACTGGCTCTGGCAGTCGGCAGGCACGCTGCACGCGAGCCCGTCGGCGCACGGCTGACACGGGCCGCCGCAGTCGACATCGGTCTCGCCCGCGTCGGTGATGCGATCGCGACACGTGTTCTGCGGCGCCGCGGTTGCGCACGAGCCGGTGGCGTTGGTGCACGGCACCAGGTGCATCGAGTACGCGATCGACACGGAGTCGGGCGTCGAAGAGTCCGGGACCGCACCGAACGCGTTGCCCGTGAACAGCTGGATATCGGCGGAGACCAGCAGGCCGATCACGCTCGCCTCGAGCTCGGCGAGCGACACGGTGTCGTCGCGATCCTCGTCGACGCCGCGCAGGAACACGAGGTGGCGCAGCGGCTCGGTGCGAAACATCTGGAGCAACGCTCGCAGCGCCTCCTCGCGGGCGAGTTGCTCGCGCACCGCGCCGCGCACGGTCGCATCGAAGCCGCCGGCCCCGTCGGGCGCGAGCTCGATCTCGAGGCCCGTGAGCGGGATGCCGATCGGATCCGCGTTGACGAACACGGGTAGAGCTGCGAGCGCGGCGCCCGGGTGGCGCGTATCGCGGGTGCGGTTCGGCGTGAACGCACCACCCGTGAAGCTGCCCCCGACCACCACCGCGAGCGGGTCGGTCGCGAAGGTGCCGCCGAAGCCTAGATAGTAGACGCCGGCGCTCGCATCGGCGGTGAGATCGTCGGCGTGGATCTCGACGAACGATGCGATCTTGCCCGCGGCGATCATGTCCGCGCCGTGGAGAGACAGGTCGTTGATGCCGGCGAGCACGGAGGTCGCGGAGCCGAACTTGTTGTCGGCCTTGCCGTCACCGTCGAGGTCGGCGGCGACCGCTTCGGCCTGGCTGCTATCGCGTGGCACCTCGATGCGATCGACGAAGTAGCGGTGCAGTGAGCCGGTGAACGGGCCGACAATATCGCTCGACGGATCCGAGCACGCCGTTGCCAGCACAACGCCGAGCCACGCGACCAGCCTCACAATCAGATCGGATCGCAGAACGGCAAGGCCGGCTTCGCGATCAGGTAGCCCTGGAGCAGGTGGCAGCCGAGATCGACGAGCGTGCGAGCTTCCGACTCGGTCTCGACGCCTTCGCCGATGACCTGCGTGTTGTTCTCGCTGCACAGCTCGATGATCGATTTCGCGAGGCGCTGCTTGAGCGGGTACCGCTCGATGTCACGCACGAGCGACATGTCGAGCTTCACGAAGTCGGTGTCGAGCAGCGTGAACTCGCCCATGCGAGCGTGACCGCCGCCGAGGTCGTCGATCGCGATCTTGAAGCCGAGCTCGCGCAGCTCGGCGACGCGATAGCGCATGTCGTCCTGACCCTCGAGCGAGGTGCGCTCCGTGATCTCGAGGATCACGCGCGACGCGATCTTCGACAGCGGGGCAAACGCGCTGGTCAGCTGCTTGTCGTGCAGGTCGAGCAGGTGGAGATTCAAGAACACGTATCCGCGCTCGGCCGGCTCGGCCGCGAACCGCTGCGCGATCTGACCGCGGATCGCACGCCCGAGCTTCGGCACGCGCTCGAGGCGCTCGGCTGCATCGAGCACGGCGCCCGGATGCGGCAGCGACTTGTCCGTGGTGCGCAGCAGCGCCTCGTAGCCGAAGCGAGCGCGCGAGGTCGCGTGCACGATCGGCTGGTAGTGCATCTGCAGCGTGGCGAGTGCGCGATCGAGCTTGGCCTCGAGCGCCTCGAGCTCGGTCTGCGCGATCAGCGCGTCGACCGCAGGATCGGCCGCGCTGGTAACGACGGGAGCAATCTCTTGCTCCGTGCCGCGGGCGAAGACCTGCAGACTCTCGTCGTTGGGAGTGGGAGGCGAGGTGCGCGCGCGGATACCAGACTGCGCTGGCATCGGCACCTTCACCCCTGTAAGCCGCCGCGGTTCAGACACTGACCTCCACTCTAATGGGAGACCGGCACTGCCGCCAATAGCTGCGTGAGCATGCCTAACTGTCTCGTACCCGATATGCGTGTAGGCCTAGCAGAGACGACGCAGATGCTCGCGGAACTCCGCGACGACGAGCGAGGCCGGGTGGCCATCGAGCTCGGAGGAGATCAGATCGTCCACGATCGGTAATTCGAGGACGAGCTTGTACATCATGAGGCAGGCCCGCGGAGACAGCGGGACGAACCGCGCCTCACCCGAAAGCACGACGTTGGACGTCGCTGGGGTCTCCCACCGAATGATGTGGTTGGTGGGGTCGTACTTGTACTCGAGGGTGTAGCCCAGCGAGCCGCGCTCCAGCTTGCGCGTGAAGGCCACGCGGGCAGGGCGGCCGTCCGGCTGCATCATGAGGACGCGGGCCGTCTGGACCAGTGGAAGCCAGCGCGGGATCTCAACCGCGTCAGCAAACACCTCGAAGGCCGCTCCCGCGCCAACCGACAACGTCGTGGAGACTTCGCTGGTGAGCGGGGAAAAGGGGGCGAATGCGAGCGCGGTAGCCATGGGTCAGAACTCCTTGAGTGCTGGAGTCCTAGAGCAACCGCGATACCAGCTTTTCCCGACCAGGTTACGCCTAGTTGAATGGGCTTCTATCCCAGCCAGACCTGACCACTCGAATAGCCGCGGCGCGATCGGTGTCCGCTAACGCCAGTCCCCAGTCAGACTCCCATGGGCTGGCAACGCGGGCAGGACCACGTCCAACGTGGCGGATCGCCGAGCTGATAGGCCGAAATCGGTGCTGCACAGCGTGAGCAGGGTCGGTTCGTCTTACTGTAGACGGCGAAGAGATCTCTGGAAGCTCGGGGAGCCGTCCGTTTCAGATTCCCGAGCATCAGTTCCCGCGCGCTGGCGTAGATCGCGGCGATCGTCTCGGCATCGAGATCGCCCACGGGTGTACGCGGATCGATCCCACGCGCGTACAGCGATTCGCACTTCCAGATGTTCCCGATGCCGGCGGCGATGCGCTGATCGAGCAAGACCGTCGCGATGGTCGTGCGCGGATCGAGCATCGTGGCTGCGCGCTCGGCGGCGACCGCGGGATCAAAACCGTCGGCGAGCACGTCGGGACCGAGCGACGCAACGGCGAGCCCGCGCATCGGTGCGCGCCGCGGTGCGATCTCGATCGTCCTGGCGTTGATCCAGATCGCGACCAGGCTCGCGGTCACGAGCACGAGGCTCGCGCGGCCGGGTGACATGCGCGCGATCACGACTTCCCCTTCAGCACGCGGGTAGCGGCGCACGCGGCCGTTCATGCCGAAGTGCATGCGCAGCTGCGTGCCGTTATCGAGGTCGATCATGAGGTGCTTGCCGTGTGGCTCGACCGCCGTGATCGCGCGGCCGGCCAGGTCACGGAAGATGCCTTGGGTGGTCACGCGTTCGAGCGTCTGGCCGACGAGGGCTGCGAGTGCCGTTGCGACGCGCCGGATGCTGTCGCCTTCAGGCATCGACGCTCTCGTCGTCGTCCTCGTCGCTGGCGTCCTCGGTCGCCGGCTCGGACGCTGCCTCGGGGGCGACCTGCGTGATCGACGATCCGCTCACCACGAGGCCGCGGTAATCCAGCCGCGCCCCGGCGGCGAGCAGCCCGCGGGCCCAGCGCGAGCTTGCCGGCGCCTCGCCGTCGATAGCCTCGATCAGCAGCTCGCGCCGACGCTGGCGCGCAGCGACGCGCGGCAACCCGACGGACAGCGCGAGCTCGACGGACTCGGGCGACACGCCGACCGCGGTGACCACGCGGCGCGCCTTGGGCTCGAGCCACACCGCGAGTGCGCCGTCGACGAGGATCACCGTCGCGCCCACGCGGCGAGCCGGACGCGCGTCGGGGTCGGCGAGCTGCGGCCAGGGCAGGGCAGAGCCCCACGCGTTGGCCGGATCGACCACCGCGAGCACATCGACGCGGCGCGACTCCGAACGCGGTGCCTCGCGCAGGCGATCGATCGCACCGGGCCACGCGAACTGCGCACCCTCGAGGTTCTCGACGAAGTAGCCGCGGCGAACCGTGCCGGCGTCCTCCATCGCGCGGAGCACGTCGGAGACGGTCGCGAATCCCCCGGGCAGCTCGTCGGATCGCGCGCCTTGCCGGCTCGCGATGCCCCAGCGCTCGATCAACGCGGTGGCCTGCGCGTGGGCGCGGGTGGTGCCGGTCGGCGCCGGGCCGAGTGACTCGACCAGCGACCAGCGGCCGCCAAAGCTCGCGTGCCCGGACATCCGGCGCGTCGCCGGTGCGCCGAGCGAGCGCAGCGGCGCGAACGTGTCATTGGTGATCAAACCGGCCCAGACCAGGTCCCACAGCGCGGCCTTGATCGCCGACGACGGCGCGGACTCGCCGAGCGCGCGGGCTGCCGGGGCGGCGGCTTGCTCGATCGCGACGAGGAACGAGGCGCCCGCGCTGCGCAGGTGCTCGAGGATCGCGTCATGGACCGCCGAGCGGTTCGGCATCTCTTGCGGATCGGGGGCCAGTGCGCGGGCGCGATCGCGGCGCAGCAGCAGGATCCGGCCGTCCTTGGTGCCCAGTGATCCGGCGCCGACCCAGGTCAGCTCGCCGGCCGCGCCGAGCTCGTCGAGCATGCGCGGGTGATAGTCGAGGATGCGCGCGGGCAGGATGCGGCTCTCGAGCTCCGAGAACGGCAGTGCCACGCCTTCGAGCCGGGCGATCGCATCGCGCAACGCGAGCGGACCGCGGCGTGGCTGATCGAGGCCGTGCCAGCGCGGCAGGAACGACGCGTACTGGTCGACGCCGACCGGAGCCACCTGCGCGCGCAGCTTGAACAGCGTGCGGCGACGGATCTGACGCAGGACCTCGGGGTCGCACGAGTCGATGCCGAAGTTGCCGGGGCGCAGCTCGCCGCGCACGAGCTGGCCGCGGGCCTCGAGCAGCGCGAGGATCGGCTCGACCTGAGCGGCGGGAACGCCCCAGCGTGACGCGGGTCCCTCGGCGATGAACGGTGCGTGTGTGCGAGCCCAGCGGATGATCAGCGATTCGATCGGCGCCTCGGCCTTGTCGAGGAACGCCGACGGGATGCCCTTGGGCAGCACGATGCCGAGGCCATCGCGATAGCGGGCGGCATCCTCGGCGGCGATATAGCGATCCTTGCCGGCGATGCGCACGCGACCGGCGCGGCCGGTGGCGACGAGCTGATCGAGTATCGGACCGAGCGGTGGGCTGCTGGGGGCGTCGAAGCGGGCGGCGATGTCGTCGAGCGACAGATCGCC
>JBBQFU010000083.1:0-31653 GCA_038322185.1 Haliangiales bacterium | reverse complement strand
AGGAGGCCGTTGCCGATCAGGTTCGTCGTGGTCTCGTGCCCGGCGAGGAACAGGAACACCGCGTTCGATGCGATCTCGTCCTCGGTCAACCGCGCACCATCAACCTCGGCGGCGAGCATCGCGTCGAGCAGCGCGTCGCCGGGGTTCTTGCGCTTCTCGGCCAGCAGCTCGCGGATGTAGCGATCCCATTGGGTCATCGCGACCTCGGCCTCGGCAACCAGCGCCGGCGACGAGATCATCGGATCGATCGTTGGCGCGAGCTTGTTGGTCCACTCGCGATTGAGGTCGCGATCGGCAGCCGGGATGCCGAGCAGCTCGCAGATCACTGTGGCAGGCAGCGGGTATGCGAGATCACCGATCACCTCGAGCGAGCCGCGCTCGAATACCGGCGCGAGCAGCTCGTCGACGAGCGCCTCGATACGCGGCGTCAACGCGCGGATCGCGCGTGGCGTGAACACGTGCATGATCAACTTGCGCAGCCGCGTGTGCGCGTCGCCCGACTGGAACAGCAGCCAGTTGCGCCGGTGCAGCGACAGCTTGCCCGCGGGGTCGAACAGCGGCGGGCCGGCGGGATCATTGGCATCGCGGTAGCCGCGCGGCGTGCGGAACGCGGTGGAGCGCAGCACCTTGTCGACCGGCTCGTAGCGCGTGATCAGGTGCGGACCAAACGGAGTCTTCACGACCGCCGCGGTCTCCCGCAGCACGTTGTACAGCGGGTAGGGGTTCTCGCGGCCTTGGGGCGAGAACAGCATCATCGCGGCCTGGTCCGTGTTCATGGCTTCCATGATAAGCCAACGGCATGTCGGATCCCGTCGCCGAGAGCCTGCTCGAGTACCGCAAGCACTTTCCGGCACTCGAGGAGTGCGTCCACTTCATCTCGCACTCGCTGGGCTGCGTGCCCGCGAAGGCGACCGACGACATGAACGAGTACCTCGAGCTGTGGCGCACGAAGTCGATCACGGCGTGGGGCGACTGGCTCCCCGAGGTGGACAAGGCCTCGGCACGGATCGAGAAGATCATCTCGGCGCCGCAGGGCACCGTGGTCATGCATCAGAACGTGTCGACCGTGATGTCGGTCCTCGCGTCGTGCTTCGACTACGCTCCGGAGCGGAACAAGGTCGTCTACGAGGCGCAGATGTTCCCGACCGTCTCCTACGTCTGGCAGGCCGAGCAGCGCCGGGGCGCGAAGTGCGTCGTGGTTCCGGCGAAGGACGGCATGATGGATGCCGACGCGATCTGCGCAGCGATCGACGAGCACACCCTGCTCGTGCCGCTGCAGCACGTGGTGTTCGCGACGGCGCAGATCCTCGACGTGAAGAAGATCGCCGCACGCGCGAAGGAAGTCGGCGCGCACGTGATCCTCGACTGCTACCAGTCGATCGGCGCGGTGCCGATCGATGTGGTGGACCTCGGCGTGTCATTCGCGTGCGGCGGCAGCGTCAAGTACGTGTGCGGCGGCGCGGGTGCGGCATGGCTGTATGTCCGCAAGGACCTCATCGACAAGCACGAGCCTCGCGTCACCGGCTGGTTCGGCAACGAGGCACCGTTCGCCTTCACCATGCCCGAGCAGAGCTATGCCGAGGGCATCTGGCGCTACATGGGCGGCACGCCCGCCGTCGCCGCGCTGTACCAGTCACGCGCGGGTCAGTCGCTGATCGCCGAGATCGGCGTGCGGCGCATCCGCGACAAGAGCCTCGTGATGACCCAGAAGTGCATCGATTGGGTCGACGAGCTCGGGCTCAAGCTCAACAGCCCGCGCCCGTCGGAGAGCCGCGGCGGGTCGGTCGTGTTCGACTTTGTCGGGTCCGCCGATGTGTGCCGCGAGCTCAACCGCCGCAAGTTCTTCTGCGATCATCGCCCGACGGCGGGCATTCGCATCGCGCCGCACTACTACACGAAGGCCGAAGAGATCGATCTGTTCTTCACCGAGCTGAAGAAGATCCGCGGCGGCGGCGCGCGCTGATCGCGACCACGACCAGCGCGATCGGCCAGGCGCCCCAGGGCGCACCCGGCGTGCTGCATGCGCACGTGTAGAAGCTGGTGTTGCCGAAGTCGCGACCGGTCGCGTCGCCGACGAGCAGGATCTTCTCCTGCCCCGATGCGGTCTCCACCACGATCTCGGCCTCGTAGTGGCCGCGCCCCGGCGGCTGGAACGTGACGAGGATCGCCTGGCGCTCGTGGCTGGCGAGCATCCTCGTGAAGCCGACGCGTGGCTCGAGGACCCACGCACCGATCGGGCCCTTGATGCCGCGCACCGACTTGACGGTGACCTTCGCTGGCGCGTCGTCGCAGTTCTCGAGCATCACGCTCTGCGAGATGGTGAGCGCGTCGACGGCGACGCCACCGAAATCGAGCCCGCGCGGTGACAGTGCGGTGCCACTCGACACGTACTCGAGCGTGATGGGGACCTCGTAGACCGACGGAACGTCGTCGCGCCAGGTCAGCGTCCCGGTGAGCAGGCCAGCGGCCGAGACCGACGGCGCGATCTGCGCGGCGATGTCCATGGTCGGCACCAGCGATGCGGGGAACAGGGTGCCCGGGGTCGCGGCGACGAAGCTGCCCACGACATCGATCTCGGGCGCATCGACACCGACGGTCGCGGTGCCGTTGTTGATGAGTCGCACGGTGCCGTTGGCAACACTACCGACGCACGCGGTGCCGAGGTCGAGCTTCTCGGGCGCGATGCGCGAGCGAGCCGTCACGACCTTGCCGCGCACCGGCAGGCTGAGCGTCGCGCTGCCGACCTCGATGTCGACAAACTCGCCCGTGAGGTCGCTGTCCTCGGCGGTCTCGAGCTTCAGCGAGGCCGAGGCGACCGCGCCCGCTGCGAGCGAGGTCGTCGTGTTGTTTGGCGTGAGTGAGAGGCCCGTGCGCGGCGCCCGCAGCTTCATGCTCGAGAGCATCGTGGAACCCGGTCCCGGATTGGTCACGGTGAGCGGCACCGAGCGCGCCGGGGTGCCGGTGCGGACCTCGCCGAAGTCGAACGAGAGCGGATCGACGACCACGTTGGTGTCGGCGACCGAGCAGCGAACCGTGATGTCCTGCGGTGCGCCTGCATACGCGCCGGTGTCCGAGATGGTCCAAGTCTGATCGTTCGAGAGGCTCGGCGTCGACGAGCTGCAGCGAACGTCGAACGCCGCATCACTGCCACCGCCGGCGATCACGTCGCTATTGGAGAGCAGGGTGTACGGAGCCGAGTTGCCGGTGACCGTTGCCGTGATCAGGGCGTTGCCATCGTTGCGCACTCTGATCTGGGCCGAGCCTTCGGCATTGAGCGGGACGCTGCCGAGATCGAGCACGTAGCTCTCGCTCGCCATCGGACTGGTCACGACCATGATGCCGCCGATTCCGGTACCGCTGAGCAGGACGTACTCGGTTTGCGCCACGTTGCTACCAGGGCCGCTGCCGCTGCCACTTCCGCTTCCGGTGTCTCCATCGGCCGTCACGGTCAGCTGCGACATCTTGAAGTCGTGCGACTGCGGCTGGAAGGTCACCGTGATCACCTTCGGAATGCCGGACATCACCGTGCAGGGCGTCACCTCGTCGCAGTCGCTGAACGAGAAGTGTTCGTTGCCGGTGCCGAGCGACAGCGTCACGTTGGTGAGGGTTCCGCCTCCGCCGTTCTCGATCTGGAACGTCTCGGTGTCCGTGGCGAACACGGTGGTGTCATCGAAGGAAATGTCGTTGTCGCTCACGCTGAGCACAGGCGAGCCGAGCGCCGGTGCGCACTGGAGTGAAGCGCTCGCGCTGCCCGCGGTGCCCGACACGGCGAGCGTCCCGGTGTCCGTCGCCGACATCGGCGTGCAGACGATGTGGAGCGTCGTCGAGAGCGGCGTGTTGAGCGAGCAGGACGACAGCCCGCCGCACTCCTGGATCGTGAACGCTCCGAGGTTGCTCGTGATCGACACGTTGGTGAGCGAGCCCGGCCCCATCACGTCGATGGTGTCGGTGTCGGTCATCCCGACGGGTGCCGACTGCGACAGGATCATCGGGTCGAGCACGATGCCACTGCCGAACCCCGGGACATCGCACAGCAGATCGATGTCGCCGTAGGTGGTGTTCATGTCGGTCGACCTCACCAGGATCTGGCCACTGCCACTGCCCGTGGTGCTCGCGTTGCACTGCACCACCGCGCTGCCGAACCCGCCGCTACCGGGCAGGGTGATCTGACAGCTGTCGTTGCTGCCGCAGCCGATCAGCTCGAATCGACCCTGTCCACTCGTGATCGTGACGAGCACGTCGGCCGAGCCGCTCTGCCATCCTGTGATCACGAGGGACTGTTGCTCGGTGTCGAACAGCTCCAGCGGTCCGAAGCTCATCGAGGTCGGCTGCACGTCGACGTCTTCGGACGACACGACATGGAACGTGGCCGAGGCGGTCGCGGTGCCACCTGTCGCGCTCACGGACCACGTGCACGACCTGCTTCCGGGCGTCGAGAACCCTGCGGTCTCGGCTTTGAACTGCATCTGCTCGTTCGCCGCGATCGTCCACGGCGTCTGGATGCCTGGATCGAGCGGAACCGGCGACGAGATCTGCATGCAGTCGCTGCCGGAACCGAAGAACGAAGTCACCGTCGTCGACGTCGACGTGTTGTTACGGAGCGAGAACACGATGCGGCCATTCGCGTTGATCGGGATCGCAGGGTTTGACTCCGCAGGCGGTGACCCCATGGGCCACACCTGGAGAGCCAGCGCCGTACCGCCCGAAGCCAGCACGGTGGCAACGGCGAGCAGACGCCTCCAGCCCATCGTCGCTAGCGTAGCCTAGATCGCCGACGCGGGAACAGGACGACCAGGGCGACGAGCACAATAGGAAGCACACCGAGTGGCCGGTTCGACGAATGGCACGAGCACGCATAGAAGCTGGTGTCGCCGTTGCTCGCACTCCCAGGCCCTGCATCCTGCTGCGGCTCGTCCTTGCCGCCCGTTCCGACGAGGGTGACCTCGAGTGGCGTGCCCGGCAGCTGCGGCGAGGTGATCCGCAAGGTGTCCATCACCGTGCCAACCCGGGTTGGATGAAAGCCCACGCTGAACGCCACGCTCTCGTTGGGGCTGAGCATCGCCGGAAAGTTCGGGCTGTCGATCGAGAACGGGGTGCGGATGTTCGGCGGGTCGAGCAGCAGTGGCGTCGCGTTGCAGTTCTGGATCACCACGCGCTGCCCGTTCTCGGTGAACAGGTGCACCTTGACCTCACCGAAGTTGAGCGCGGGTGGCGCGATCGCGCCGCCGCTGTCGATGAAGCGCGCGGTCAGGTTGGTCGCGGCGCTCGGCGATAGCGTCACGTCGGTGCGCCAGGTCAGCGTGTCGGCGACCACCGTTGCGGTGCGCTGGCGATGCGGCGTGACGGACACGACCGCGGCCTTACCCGCTGCGAGCTGATGCGGATAGATCTGCGGCGACGTGAGCGCCAGCTCGAATGGCGAGGGCGACTGCCCCAGCGTGGGCTCGAGGACCTCGACGTTTCCCGTCCCGGTGGACAGCAGCGTCAGGTTCGACGATGTGGTCGGCTGGTCGACGCAGAACGTACCGAGGTCGAGCGTATCGGCCGCGATGTAGGTGGCCTCGACCGCCGTCGCGACGATCGGAATCCGTAGCGTCTGACCGTCGGTGGTCTCGACGAGAATCGTCGCGGTCAGCGTGCCCGCCGTCTGCGGCGCGACCGTGACGTCGAACATGGCGGGCGTCGTCGCTTGCGACAGCGCGCCGATCGTCACCGCGGAGTTTGGTGCTTCGAGCATGGGTGGGCCCGCGAACGTCAGCGGCGAGCCGGTGTTCGTGCTGAGTAGAGCGACGGTCACGGTGGGTGCTGTCGCGTTGATGCGGATCTCGCCGAGCTGCAACCCGGTCGGGTTCGCATACAGCTGTTGCGCCACGCCGTCGCAGGTCGCGGATATGGTGAGCGGTGACGTGCTCTCCGGCGTGGTGATCGTGGCCATCGTGGTGAACGTGCCGACCGCCGTCGGCGCGCACTGCACGGTGAGTGTCTGCGGCATTCCCGGCGACACCGTGAACGTCGTCGCCGGTAGCGTCGCGAACGGCGGCGTGGTCCCCGCAGCGAGCATCACGGTAGCCAGCGTGTCGCGATTGCCGTCATTGACGAGCGTGACGTCGAGCGTCGACATCCGCCCGATCGGAACCGCGCCAAAACCGAGCTGCGATTGGCCATCGATGCGGCGCAATGTGGCGCCAAGCCCGACCGCGTCGAGCGGGATCTCCGTCGTGCGATCGAGCGTGTCGCGATACGACACGAGCAGCGCCGCGCGGCGGTTGCCGATCTGGCTGGGGTCGAACGTGAGCGAGATCGCGACATCCTCGCCTGCACCGAGCATGCACACCGTAGTGATCTGGCCGCTGCAATCGCCCGATGCCGTATAGGTCCAGTCGTCGGCGGCACCGGCGTCGACGTCGACGATACGCACGTCCTTGACGAGCAGCGTGCCGCCGCCCGCGTTCGCCAGCCGCACCGTCGTGCTCGCGCTGCCCATCCTGACCTCGACGGGAGACGGGATCTCGATCGTCGGTGGATTGAGCGCGAGAGCCGGCAAGGAGGTCGCGGTGCCGTCGCACTCGAGCGTGACGCCGAGCGAGAGCAGCTGGAACGTGTCGGTGCCGACGTAGACATTGGCGGTGTGCGTGCCCGGCGACTGCGGCCGGCACTTCACACCGAGCGCGAATGACCCGCCTGGCGCAACGGCGGCCGGCAGATCGACATCGCAGAACGAGCCATCGGGATTGCACGGCGCCGAGAACTGAAAGTTGCCGTCGAGATCCGAGGACATCAAGTACACCCGGCGAATCGCCGTCCCGGTGCCGTCGTTCCGGACGGTCAGGATGCGCTCGGCAAAGTCGCCGACACCGACCGATCCGAAATCGATCGCGGTCTGCAGCGGCGTCAGGCTCGGTGGGCTCGCGCCGTACAGGCAGACGCCCATGAAATCGGCGAGCGGCGTGCCGTTGGCGTTGTTCGTCGCGTGGAACAAGCACCGCGTCATCGCCTCGTCGTCACGGGGCGGACAGCCGATCGTGATGTTGCGCAGCGTGCCGGGCGCGAAGCTGGCGATCGGATTGCCGCCCGGGACGGTGAACGTGACCTCGGGATCGCATGTCGCGTCGGAGCCGATCAGCGTGCTGTACGAGGTTCCGTCCGTCGTGTTCTGGAGCGTCGCCGTTCCCGTTCCGCTGCCCGTCGGGCTGGTGATGGTCACGACGGTGACCGGCGTGGTCGCGATGATGTCGCCGTTGCCGACCGCCGCGTACGCGAGCACGGCGGAGCCGGCGACCGCAGCGATGGCAATCACGCGTGCGACGACCGGTTGCATCACAGGCGTCCGATCACGCCGACCGTCGGAACGAACAGCGTCGTGTCGGGATGCTTGCCACCGACGAGCGCACCTTCTTCGATGAAGAAGAACTCGATCCCGAGGTCGGCCTGGATGCTGAGGTGGCCGTTGATGCGGACCTCGAGCCCGCCCGCGGCGCGCAGGCCGAGGGCGACCTTGGTCTCCATGCCGTCGTTCTCGTCGTCGTAGAGAAACGCGGGGATGCCGCCGCCCAGATACGGCCGCAGATAGCCGGTGAGCAGGCGGAGGCGCATGCCCGCGTACGCGCCCCACTGATTCGATCGCAGCAGCGCGACCTCGATCTCGACGGAGCTGAGCACAGAGACCGCGGCACCGAGGCCGCCGGCAACGCCGCGCAGCTTGCCGTCGATGCGCATCACGCCGATCACGCCGGGCGAGATGTTGTGCACGTCATCTCTGGGTGGCGGCGTGTAGATCTGCTCGATCTCTTCGTCGGGCACGCCGCGAAAGATCGCGGTGACGGGCGGTCCCGAGAAACCTGTGTTGACCTGGCGCTGCGTGCTCGTCGGATCGCTCGTGCCGTACTGCGTGCTGGTGTCGAGCCAGCCCATGTGCTGATCCGGTGCCTCGTGCGTCTTCACCGTCGGCAGCGGCCGCTTGCTCTCGGACGGCGCTGGTTGCGGGGCCGTCGCGGTGATGTCCTTGATCTCGCCCTCGAACGCATTGACCGTGACCTCGCCGGTCCCGCTGCTGCCGTTGCGCACGCGTACCATGTGAATCCCGGGGCGCACGCGCGCGACGAGCGAGCTGCCGACCGTGATGAACGGGCCACCGTCGATCGAGAGCTCGGAGCCCTTCGGCTGCACGCGCACGGTGAGCAGCGTGAGCTGCTTGTCGAGGTCGACGAGGAGTGTCTTGACCTCCTCGACGCGCTCGGGCCCCGTCGCCGGATCCGCGAGGTAGCGCTGATACGTGTTCGCTGCGTCGGCGAGGCGGCCCATGTCGCGCAACGTCGAGCCGATGTTGAGCAGGATCTTCGGGCTCGGCAGCTTGTCGTAGGCCTCGAGGAAGTTCGCGAGTGCCTGCTCGTACTCGTGCGCCTGCAGTCGCCGCACGCCCTCGATCATCAGCGCAGCGGCGAGTGGCCGCATCTTCGGGTCCGACACGCGCACCGCGGGATCTTGCGTGATCGTTGCGAGCACTGCTGCGAGCTGCTTCTCGTCGCGAATGTCGGCGAGCGGTGCGGTCGCGCTCGGTTCGGTCACGGGCTGTGCGTACGCCACCGGTGCGGTGAGCGCGAGCGCGAGCGTGGCCCCGAGGAGTCGCATCCGTCCCTAGTCTACGGCGGTCAGGGCTCGATCTCGATGGGAGAGGCATTGTCGGTGTTACGAACCGTCCCGGACCCCCGCCCGGGGCGTGCGGGACGGCCCGGGCGCGTCGGAACCGTGGGCGGCGGCGCTGGCTTGACGGGCTCGATGTGAACCGGCGCGACGGGCGTCACATCGCGGACACCCGTCTCGATCACGGGCGACTTCCAGGTCGGTGAGACCGGGGTGGGCGGCAGCTTCGGCGCGGGCGCGGCCTTGTCGCCCGTGCCACCCGCGAGCACCGCGATCGCGACAACGCCTGCGAGCGCGAGCATGACCCCGCCGGCGATCACGGGCAGGCCGATACCGCGCGCGGGCAGCGGCGGCGCCGCGACTGCGAGCCTCATCGAGGTATCGGGCGGCGGCGGCGTGACCGGCTGGACGCGTGTGGGCGAGCCGAGTGACGCGAGCGCGTCGACGAGATCCGACGCCGACGCATACCGCGCAGAGGGCTCCTTCTCGAGCAGTCGCATCACGATGCGCTCGAGCCCCGGCGTTACGGAAACCAACGTGCTCGGCGGTGCGGGCTCGGTGAACAGGTGCAGCGCGATGATCTCGCCGCTGCCCTCGCCGACGAGCGGCGGCTTGCCGGTGAGCAGCTCGTACAGGATGCAGCCGAGCGAGTAGAGGTCGGCGCGGTGGTCGATGAGGCCGGCGGAGCGCGCCTGCTCGGGCGCCATGTACAGCGGCGTGCCCATCAGCGCACCGGTTCGCGTGTGCAGCTGCGACGCCTGGTCGGACAGCTTCGCGATGCCGAAGTCGAGGACCTTCGCGCGCTCGCCGAGATCCGGGTCCGGAATCAGGAACACGTTGTCGGGCTTGAGGTCGCGATGAAAGATGCCCTTCGCGTGCGCCGCACCGAGTGCCGCTGCGATGCCTTGCGTGATGCGAATCGCGTCGGGCTCGGCGAGCTTGCCGCGCTTGGCGAGGCGCGACGACAGTGTCTCGCCGTCGAGCAACTCCATCACGAGATACGCCTGGCCGTCGTCGGTGTGGCCGAAGTCGAAGATCTCGATGATGCTCGGATGCCGGATCGCGCTCGCTGCCTTCGCTTCATTGACGAAGCGCAGCAGCAACTCGCTGCCAGTCGTCATCTCGGGACGCAGCATCTTGATCGCGACCGCACGCTCGAGCACCTCATGGCGTCCCCGATACACGGCGCCCTGGCCGCCGCGACTCAGCTCCGCCTCGATGCGGTATTTGCCGAGCAGCGTGCCGATCACAACGTCGAGGATGCTCCGATCACGCGCTGGCCGCAAAGGCTCGCGGGTAGTCAGGGGTAGGCGTGGTAGCCTTTCGACGAAGATGCCGAGTTTTCAGCGCCACGTCTTCGTGTGCATCAACGAGCGCCCCGCCGACCATCCGAAAGGGTCGTGCAAGGCCAAGGGTGGCGTCGAGGTCCGCGACAGGCTCAAGTCCGAGCTCACCGCGCGTGGGATGTCGAAGCTCATCCGTGCCAACAACGCAGGCTGTCTCGACCAGTGCGAGTGTGGCGTGAGCGTGGTCGTCTACCCGGAGCAAGTCTGGTACGGCAACGTGACGGTCGACGACATCCCCGAGCTCGTCGAGAAGCACCTCGTCAACGGCGAGGTCGTCGAGCGGCTCCTGCAGAAGAACCAGCCGCATCTCGATGACAACCGTCAGTTCCCGCCGCTCGTGACCGGGAAGACGAAGTGATCAGAACCGCGCTCGTCGTCATCGCACTTGGCGGTGTGGCGGGTGCAGAGACCACGGCGAAGCCCGACCCGATCACCGACGAAGAGACCGCAGAGGCGAACCTCGAGACCTCGGCGCCGCGCTCCGGTCTGACGGTCTCGTTCTCGCTCGGCGGCGGGCTGCTGCTCGGTGGGGACATCGGCGTCGGCCGTGGCGGTGCAGTCTCGCTGCGCATCGGCCATGTCGCTACGCGCCGGACGGTGATCACGTTCGAGCTCAGCGGCACCGGCGCGCTTCACCGGCGCGGGATGAATGACGCGGCGATGACGGATACGAACGCGGCTTTGTACGCAGGCGCGCTGCGCTACACCACGCGCTCGACGTGGGTGCGCGCCGCGGGTGGGCTCACCGTGTTCACGGCGAACGTCGGGACGGACGAGCAGCACGCGCATGCGGGGCTCGGTGGGCTCGTCGGTGGTGGCCTCGATCTGATTCGCTGGGGCTACCTCGTGTTTGGCGCCGAGATCTTCGGGATGTCGTCGATCACCGGCGACGGCTTCAAGGTGAACACCGGGTTCTGCTTCGGCCTCACCTACTACTAGAAATCCTCGGCCTTCGTATCGAGTGCGATGTCGACCTGCTCGGTGGCGATGTTCGCGCGGCCGACCGTCGCGCGACCGACGAGGGTTCCGTTGCCGGCGACGAGCTGCGCACCGCCGGGGATGGTGAGCTCGAAGTGGCCATCGTGATCGCTTCGCACGGTGGTGGCCTCGCGATGATCGACGAGCGCGGTGACGCGAGCGTTGGCGACCGGCTTGCCCGCATTGTCGCGTACGGTGCCGCGAACCTTCTTGTCGCGCGGTGCACCGAGGGCGAGCTCCATGCTGGCGGTGCGGTCGGGCTCGACGACGACGGCGTGCGTGAGCAGCTTGTCGCGCCAGCGTGCGGTCATCGTGAGCGTGCATGCGGGGACGCGTTCGACGGTGAAGCGGCCGCCGCGGACGACCACGATGCGCGCGTCGTCGTCGACCTCGATGGGATCGGCGGCGCCGCAGTGATGAAAGGTCAGCTCGAAGCTGCCGTCGACGAGATCGGTGGTTGTGCCGGCGATGCGACCGGTGCCGCTGAGATGCAGCGCAACATCGCGGCGCGGCGCGGTGATGGTCTCGACGGCGATGCCGCGGCCGGCGGCCGAAGCGGTGATCTGGTAGCGGCCCGCACGCATGTCGAACACTTCCCAGTGGCCGGAGGCATCGGCGCGCTCCTGCTGGCCGCGCTCGCCCGGATCGAGCGGTGCGATGTCGACGTAGGCGAGCGGGACGGGGTTGCCGTAGGCGTCGCTGATCGTGCCCGCGATGTCGGGCTCGGCGTTCGGTAGCTTGAGCTCGACGTTGGTGTGGCGCTTGCCGTGGGTGCATTCGAAGGACCGCGTCTCGGAGGCGGGCTGTTGCCACGGCCACGCACGGATCAGCACGGTGCCGAGCTCGGTCGTCGTCCACTTGAACGTGCCATCGGCGTTGACGCGGCCGGTTGGACCGAACAACTCGAGGCCGAGCTGGGTCTCGATCGCACCGTCGTGTGGCGGGGTTCCGCTCGCGGTCACCACCTTGCCCGTGATGATGCAGCCGCTCGCGAGGGTGAGGTTCGTGTCGAGGTGGGCGCCGGCGGTGAGCACGATCTCCGAGAGCCCGGCGATGCCAGCGTACTTCGCCGAGCTCGCGACGAGCTCGTAGCTCCCCGCGGGCACGCGCAGGATGAAGTGGCCGTCGGCGTCGCTGATGGCGGTGTCGGTACCGAGCACCGGGCGCGGCGCTGTCCGGCGCACGACCGCCGGGCGTACGGTCGGCGTCGTGCCGCGCGAGCTGGGCCGCTCGACGGACACCGCAGTGACCACCACGTCCTTCTCGGGCTTGCCGGCGGGGTCGGTGATCCAGCCGTTGACGAGTGCACCGACGGTGACGGTGAGCTCCACGCCGGTCGTGTCGCCGTCGACCTCGAGCAGCGGCATCAGCTTCTCGTCGGCCGCGCCCGCGTGCTCGGTGCGGGGCAGGGTGCGCAGGCGAACGCGGCCCTGCATACCGGTAGACATGACGCGCAGGTCGCGAACGAACGCGCGATAGGCGCCGCGCGCGACGCTGATCTTGAAGGTGCCGTCGGCGCCGGAGCGCGTGGTGACATCGCCGCTCGCACCGCGCAGCACGACCTCGACGTCTTTGACCGGCTCGCGCGTATCACGGTCGAGCACCGAGCCCCTGACCGCGACGGTCGCGGAGGGCGGCGTCGCAGGAACGACGGTGGCCTCGGCCTCGGGGAGCCGGCTCTTGGTGGCCGGCGGTGCCTGCTTGTCACCACAGGCCGCGAGGGCGAGCAGGACGGGAAGCAGGCGCATCATCGGCTACGCAAGAACCTCGACGACGCAGGCGGTGATGTTGTCCTTGCCGCCACGCTGATTGGCGAGCGCGATGGCTGCGTCGGCGCACTCCTCGAGATCGCCTTCGCCACATAGCTCGGCGACCTCGCGATCGTTGTCCGTGAAGTAGCCGTGCAGACCATCGCTGCACAGCAGGAACCGGTCGCCCTCTGTCACGTCGATGTCGGCGGTGTCGACCTGGACGTAGTCCTTGTGGCCGACCGCGCGCGTGATGACGTTCTTGCCGCTGGCCTTCTCGGCCTCGGCCTTGGTCATCATGCCGTGCTTGACCTTGTAGTTGATGAGCGTGTGGTCCTCGGTCAACTGGAGGACAGAGCCCTGACGCACGCGATAGACACGCGAGTCGCCAACGTGGACGGCGAACGCGTAGTTCGCTCGGACGAGCATGGCCGACAGCGTGGTCGACATGCCCTTCTTCTCGGGGTCGAGCTCGGCCATGCCGTAGACCATGTAACAGGCCTGCTTGACCCCCGATTCGAGGAGGCGCCGGACTTCCCAGACGCATTCGGAGTCGCCCATGGCGATCCGCTCGACGAGGCGATCCAGGTCACGCTGTGCTCCGTACACCCACGACTTGAGCTGGTCGACAGCCTCGCGGCTGGCGATCTCGCCCTTGTTGTGACCGCCTACACCGTCCGCAACGACATAGAAACCACGTGCATCGTCGCGGAAGAAGGCGTCCTCGTTGATTTGACGCTTACGACCCACATCCGTGCGGGCTACGGAGACCAGCTTCAAAGTGCCACCGGACCCCAATCGTAACATGACATGGCAGGACTCAGATCTGCTTGGTAGGGTGTTCGAGTGAGTGAAGGGCCCCTGCTCGCCGTGTTGCGCGAGCGTCCGAGCGAGATCCTGGCCGCCTGGATCCTCCGCTTCGAACGCTCGCCGCTGCGGTTTCGGCGCGCGACGAAGGCGGCCACGCATACCGCGCAGGTCGCGAGCCTGATCGAGGCCCTGACCGAGGCCGCTCACGGCGGACACGATGCGCTGCGCCCCGGTTCGGATGCCACCCGCGAGCTGGAGCGAAGCTGCGCGTTCCTGGGTGCCCAGTTCTCCAGCGAAGGCGCCACCGGTTACGACATCGCGGCCCTCCTGCTGGAGCTCCGCGACGTGGTGGCGAGCATGTCCGCGCCCGCCGAGCAGGCCGCGCTGACGCGCCTGTTCGAATGGCTCACGCTGATCGCGATCGATGCGTTCGCCACCTCGGGCATGCAGTCGCTACGCGAGCAAATGAGCGACCAGCTCGAGTCGGGCACCCCCGTGATCGAGATCCTGCCGCGCGTGCCGGCGGTCCTGCTCGTCGGCTCACCCACGGCGAGCGTGCTCGACAGCCTGCTCGCACGGGCGTGGATGCTGGCGGTCGGCACCGGTGCACCGTGTCTGATCGTCGACTGCGCGGGCCTCGCCGCTCAGGGGGAGAAGAACTTCGACCGCGGCTACCGGAGCTTCCTGGAGCAGGCGGAGGGAAGTGCCCTGCAGGTGCTGCTGTCGTCCGCGCGACGGCCTCTGCGCGAGCTGGCCGCCAAGCTCACGGCGGAGAGCAATCTCTCGTTCCAGCATTTCGATCGCCTCGACAGCGCAGTGGCCCATGCGCTCGAGCGCGCGGGTCACTTATTGATGCGAAGAAGCTGAGATCACGCGTGTCGTGATAGAATTTCGCCGCGGTGGGAGAATCGTTCCCGATCGGTTTCGGCCGCTATCAGCTCGTCGAGCGCTTGGCGATGGGCGGCATGGCGGAGCTCTTCCTCGCGACCTCACCGGGTGAGCACGGGTTTCAGAAGCGCGTCGTGATCAAGCGGCTGCTCCCGAATCTGCTGGGGGACGAGACCTACACAGCGATGTTCATCGACGAGGCCAAGCTCACGGCTCGCCTCGTCCATCCCAAGATCGCGCAGACGTTCGAGCTCGGCAAAGTCGAAAACGCGCTGTTCATCGCGATGGAGTTCGTCGATGGCATCGACGTGCTCGCCCTGCTGCGCGAGTTCGCCACCCGTCGCCGCCGGGTCGACCCGCATCTCGCCGCCTGGATCGCGCACGAGGTGCTCGATGCGCTCGACTACGCGCACAACATCACCGACGAGACCGGCGCCTCGCTCGGAATCGTGCATCGCGACATCTCGCCGTCGAACGTCCTGCTGTCGACGCGCGGGGACGTGAAGCTGGTCGACTTCGGCATTGCCCGTGCGATCGATCCGGACCGCGCCCACAAGTCCAAGTCCGGCACGCTCAAGGGCAAGTACGGCTACATGAGCCCGGAACAGGTGATCGAGCTGCCGCTCGACGGGCGCAGCGACGTGTTCTCGGTTGGTGTGGTGCTCGCCGAGCTACTCACCGGCCGCCGTCTGTTCGCTGCCGCGAACGAGCTCGACGTGCTGCTCATGGTGCGCGACGCCAAGCTCACGCGTCTCGATAAGTACGGCATCGACATCGATCCAGATCTCAACGCGATCGTCCGCAAGGCTCTGAAGAAGTCGACCGAGGAGCGGTATGCGAGCGCCTCGGTGTTCCGCGACGCGATCGCGGAGTGGCTGTTCGAAAATCGCCACCGGATGACGAACAAGCACGTCGCCGACGTGGTCGGCGATCTCAAGGGCGCCGTCGACCAGCGTCGCGCGAAGATCGCGGCGGGCGACGATTCGCCGGATGTGGAGCCGCCGGTCATCGGGCGCGCGCAGAGTGACAACCTCGACTCGGTGCCCATCGCCGCGATGGATGCCGACGACGTCAGCATGCCAGTGATCTCGGTCAGCTATGACGCCGAGCAGGCCGACCCGCCGCAGAATCCAATGACCGCGCTGCCCGAGCCCGTCGCGCCGCCGCCGGTCGCGCCCCCCAAGCCGCCGGCGCGTAAGCCGTCGGTGATCACGGTGCCGCCGATCGCCGCGGCGCCGGCCAGTAGACCTGCCCATGGCGGGGCCACGGCGAGCAACGTCGGACCGGTCACCGCGCGCACGTCCACGAAGACTGCGGCGTCGATCGCGATCCCGCGCAAGGAACCGCACACGGTCGAAGCGGGATCCCCCGAGGGGCCGATCGCCGATACGATCAGCGCCGCGGTCGAGGCGATCGTGTTGCCCGAACCGTCGGTCTCGCTGCCCGAGCTGCGGCACTCGTTCGACGATCTCACCGAGGAGCCCGCAAACATCCGATCGCGGGACATCAAGCTGCTGTCGGCCGACGAGCTGTCGCGCAAGAAGCCGCCCACGCCGCCGGCGCTCGCCGATATCGCGGAGCCGCCCGACGATGCGGGGGACTTCTCGCTGACCTCGCCGCTGCGCGTGCTGTTCCGGCTGATGACCGCGCGTGCGACCGGTCTGCTCGTCGTTGCAGTCGGCGGCATCAAGAAGGAGATCTACGTTCGCGACGGCCAGCCCGAGTACGTGTCGTCGAACGTCGCGAGCGAGCTGTTCGGCAACTACCTCGTGACCAAGGGCGTGCTGTCCGATGGCGAGCTCGCGATGGCGCTCGCGATGATGCCGCACTACGGCGGCAAGCTCGGCGACACGCTCGTCGGTCTCGGCCTGCTCAAGCCGCTCGAGGTCTTCCGTCACCTCACGCGCCAGGTGCGCACGAAGATCATCGACGTCTGCACCTGGAACAAGGGCGGATTCGCCTGGTACGCGGGGCGCGAGAATCCACGCGAGGCCTTCCCGCTCGACTTCAACGCATTCGAGATCCTCGGTGCCGGCGCGATGGCGATGGCCGACGAAAACATCGATACCTGGGTCGCGAAGAACGGCTCGATGAAGCTGCGAGCTGCTCGCACACGCCGCGTCGGTCCGGAGCGCTTCGAGGTCAAGGGTTTGGTCGAGATGTTCGACAACCTCGACGGCAAAACCGATGTCGGGACCCTGGTCGAGCACTATCCCGGACGTGACGATCAGCTGCGTACCGCGCGCATGCTGTGCCTGCTAGAAGCCTGCGATCTCGCTCGACCTGCGTGATACGATCGGCTCCCATGGAGCTCGAACGCCGTCATCAGGTCGATGCTTCCGAGGAGACCAAGCCGCGCGAGTCCGAGGAGGTCGAGCACGACCACGCGCACGAGCACGTCGCCTACTCCGACACCGGCACGATCCCGCCGGTCGAGGGCGAGCACGTGCGGCCGCCGCAGCCCTCGGCCTCCGAGCGTGCGTTCGGCAAGCCGCCGCGAGGTGGTGCGGCCGAGGCAGGCCTGACACAGCCGGTGACGCGCGTGGTCCACGGCATCACGATCGTGGCGCCGGCGGGGACCCACGCATCCGCGGTCGACAAGGCCGCCGAGCTGGTCGAGCTCGAGATCGGTCGCAACGAGTACGCGCAGCAGCACATGGCCGCAGCGCGCACGACGATCGTGATCATCCCCGCGCGAACGCGGATGACCGATGTCCCGCAGTTCGCGGCTCTGCGTGGAACGCAGACCTTCGACGGGCGCGACTGGTCGGGTGTGCGCGGCTCCGGCGGAATGCGCGCTGCCGATGGTTCGTTCGCGATCGGGGTCGCCGAGGAAGATCTGATCTCGGTGCGCGGCATGCCGTCGAAACACACCACGGGATACAGCATCGGCATGCACGAGCTCGCCCACGCGCTCGAGAGCAAGGGCATGACGCCCGACCAGAAGGAGCAGCTCGAGAAGCTGTACAAGCAGCAGCAGAAGCAGGACCGCAAGGATCCCACGACGCACCACGACGCGTTCACCGACGATTACGCGTCGGAGAATAAGCACGAATACTTCGCGCAGGCCACGAACGCGTTCTTCGGCAAGAATGCCGGTGCGCATCGTCCCGAGTCCGGCGTGGGCCGTCCGATCAAAAACCACAACGGTCGCGACTGGCTGCGCGCCAAGGATCCGGACATGTACCAGTTCCTCGTCGACATGTACGAGACCGACCGCGGCGCCGACGGCAAGCGTGCCTCGTGAGCTCGCCATGGTGTTGCTCCTGGCGGCGTGTGGCGGCCACAGCAAGCCAGCGCCGGCAGCTGCCGACGTGCCGTCGAGTCGCGTGACCGCAGACGCTCCACGCACCGTGCGTCACTGGCGCGTCTACGACGGAGAGCTGGCGATTCTCGAGATGTCCGACGAGCCGGGCGTCTTGATGAGCACGGCGATGCCGCCGCCGGGCGCCAAGCCGGTGACACATCCGTTTCTGTCGGCCACGGCGCTCGACGCGATGCACGAGAACAAGCTGCGCGAGCTACTCATGGCGTCGAGCTCCGTCGATGAATTTCTGCGCGCCCTCGAGGCCGCCGGCTTTCGCGTCGTCGCCGAGTGATCAAACGCCCATCGAAGACTCGCCCACGAGCGCGAGGAACGCTGCGGACACGACGATGGCGCAGGTGCCGCCGCCGATCGCGAGCGCTCGTTGGCGCGTCGTGAGCACGTCGTAACCGCTGTCAGCGTCTTCGTTGGGCCACCAGCCGAGGATCGGCTGCGCGATCAGCGCCAGCGCCCACATCTGATTGATCACTGCACCGAGGGCGGAGGGGAACAGGCCCGACTTCCCCGGATGTAGCGCCGGGTAGATCGAGCGGGTGATCGCGAACGACAGCGCCGCGACTGCAACGCCGCACACGGCGCGAACCATCCAGTTGTAGGCCGGGCTGCGAACGTTTGCCTGCTCGCGGGCCTGCTTGCGGTTCGCCTTGCGCTGCTGCTTTGCGCTCTTCTTCTGCTTCTTGGACCTGGCAGGCGCCGGGGCCGGGGCAGGGCGCGCCGCGAGCGCTTCCTTCAGCGTCGCGTTCTCGCGCTCGAGCTCGGCATTTTCCCGCTTGAGCCCGTCGGCAAGCGCGTCCGCAGCGTCCTGGTCGTCGCGATACACGCGTCTAGCGTACCGGAGGTACGCGTCTTGCTCAGCATGGAGAGCATGAAGGTCCTCGGCAAAGTGCTCGTGATTGCGGCTGCTGGCGCTGTCGGTACAGCGGTCTTCGCATACGTGAGGCGCACGGTGCGCGCACGCGGGACAGCTGTCGGCTCGATGTCCGTCGGCGCGGTCGACGAGGTCGAGCTGAGCGGGCCGATGCAGCCTGATCAGGATCTGCAGGCGTTCGAGCCCGTCGAGGTCCCGTCGGAGCACGCCGAGATCAACGATCTGCGCAGCAAGATGCCGTTCGGCTGATCAGGTCAGCTCGACGACGACCGTATTGCTCTCGACGCGACCGACGAACGCGTACTCGTTCGACTCGCTCTGCGAGAACCCGTGGGGCGGCGGGGCTTCGAACACGAGCGTGATGCTCCAGGTTCCGGGCGTGAGCTTGTACGACCAGCCGATCGTCTTCGTCTGGCCCGCAGGCTGCGTGCACGACAGCGGCTCCAGTCGCTGGTGACGTGCGTGTGGCATCAGTACCTGCCAGCGCTCCGAGGCGCCGCACGGGAGCACGGGGCCCGGGCCGGGCGGCACCACGTTGCCGTTCGCATCGACGATCCGCATCGAGCGGTTCCACCAGAACGCCATGCCGAGCGGCTTGCGGCTCGTGTTGGTGTAGATCGCCGAGAGCTTGAGGTCTTTCACGCTGCACGGCGACCGGCCCACCAGCTCGATCGCGAGGCTGCTCATTGACCCAGCCTATAGCACGACCGATCTCACTTCGTCGGCCAGCCCTTGTAGGTCGAGGGCCCTGGATCGCCGAACGGCTCGTCGCGCTCCTTGACGGCCGTGCGGAAGCCCGCCTCGCCCGCGCGACGCGCGAACGCGTAGCCCTCGGCCGTGTGACGGGCGATGCCGTCGAACACGGTGCCGAGGATCTGCGATTGCGCGAGGCCCTGCGAGTACACGGCTTGGTTCAGCATCAGCTTCATCATCACGAGCTGGTTGATCGGCATGCGGGCGATGCGCTCGAGCAGCGCTTCGAAGTGCGCGTCGAGCTCAGCTTGGGGCGCGCACTCGATCGCGAGGCCCCACTCGACGGCCTCCTTGCCCGACAGGCAGTCGCCGGTGAACAGCAGGCGTTTGGCCTTCTCGAGGCCGATGCGATGGACCCACACGGCCGTGGTGGGCACGCCCCATACGCGCGCCGGCGGGTAGCCAATCTTCGCGGTGTCCTCGATCACGAGCAGATCACTGCACAGCGCGAGGTCCGTGCCGCCCGCGACGCAGAAGCCGTGGACCTTGCACACGACCGGCTTGTCGCTGTTGAACAGGCTCATGAAGCCGCGAACGTTTCGCGACATCATCTGGTAGTCGATCATCGGATCCCAGACCTGCTCGGGATCGTGGTTCCGCGCGGTCACCAGAGGATCGAGCGGCGAGCCCGGCGTGCCCGAGCCGAGGGCGGAGTCCATGTTGTTCTCCGCGCTGGCGACCAGGTCGTAGCCGCCGCAGAAGCCCTTGCCGTTGCCGGTCAATGCGATCACGTGGACGTTCGGATCGAGGTTCGCGCGCTCGACACACGCGGCCAGCTCGACCGGCGTGGTGAATGTGAGCCCGTTGCCCCGCTCCGGCCGATTCAGCGTGATCCGCGCGATGCGTCCGGTGACTTCATAGAGCATGGTCTCCATGCCCCGACGCTACCCCCTTTTGCCTAATAGTTGCGCGCGGGCCGGGCGCATGGCGAGGTCGGAAGAGCGTGCGGCGTCGTGTCTACGAGATCCTGACCAACCCGCGCCCGGACGACTACATCGGGCGCGCGATCAGCATGATCCTCCTGCTGCTGATCGCGGCGAACGTCACCGCGAACATCCTGGAGACGGACGCCGAGATCCACGCGTCGGCCCGCAGCTTCTTTCGCGGCTTCGAGATCGTGTCGGTGGTCGTGTTCACACTCGAGTACCTGCTCCGCGTGTGGTCGTCGGTCGAGGACCCTCGCTACACCGGTCGGTTCGGTCGCCTGCGCTGCGCACTCTCGCCGATGGCGCTGATCGACCTGGCGTCGTTCGCTCCGTTCTACGTGACCCTGCTGGCGCCCTCGGTGGTCGACCTGCGCTACTTGCGTGTGCTGCGGCTCCTGCGCATCTTCCGGCTCCTGCGATCGAAGCGGGTCTCCGAGGCGTTCACGATGCTGGCGCGTGTCGTTCAGTCGAAGCGCGTCGAGATCGGCGTGACGGTCGCGGTCGTCGGTGCGGCCATGCTGCTGTCCGCGGGCGCCATGTACATGGTCGAGCACCAGCATCCCGGGACGCAGTTCACGAGCATCCCGCGCACGATGTGGTGGGCGATCGTCACGATCACCACGATCGGCTACGGCGACATGGTGCCCCAGACGCCGCTCGGTCAGATGGTCGGTGGATTCGTCGGGTTCCTCGGTATCTGCGCGCTCGCGCTTCCCGTCGGGATCCTGTCCAGCGGGTTTGTCGAGGAGGTGAACCGCAAGGCCGCAGCGCCCGTTGCCCACGCGTGCCCGAACTGCGGGCACACGCATACGACCTCCGGGCAACCGTAAGGCGCCTCAGCGGACCCACTGCACGAGCTGCAGGATCACACCGTTTGGATCGGCGACCTGGAAGTATCGCTCGCCCCACGCCTCGGTCTCGATCGGCGTGACGATCGCCACGCCCTCGGCCTGCAGGCGGGCGTACTCGGTCTCGATATCGTCGACGACGAACGCGACGAGCAAGCCATCCGCGCGGTGCCCTTTCATCCGCTCGGGCTTGAACGATGCGAGCCCGGTGCGCAGGAAGATCAGGTTGAAGCCGACATCGTCGCGTGTGAGCGACACGAAGCCGTCTGCCGCCATCGCTTCGACGAACCCGAAATGACTCTTCGCGAACGCGGCGGAGGCTTCGACGTCATCGACATTGAGCGAGATGGCGGACGCAGTGACACGCATGTTGATACTGTGTACGGTGTACGCAGATAGATCAAGCGATGCAGACTCATCTCGAACGCCTGTGGCGCCAGACGCCAGACGGGCAGCGCGGTCCCAAGCCCAGCCTGTCGCTCGACCGGATCGTCGACGCTGCCGTCGCGCTTGCGGACTCGAACGGTCTGGGCGCGGTGTCGATGCGCACGCTCGCAAAGCGCGTGAAGATCGCGCCGATGGCGCTGTATCGCTACGTGGGCGATCATCGCGAGCTGGTCGACCTGATGCTCGATCGGATCTACGCGACCATGCGCCGCACATCGCCGTCGGGCCGCGGCTGGCGCGCCCGGGTCACGGCTGTCGCACATGACAACCGCGCTCTGTACCGGCGCCACGCGTGGGCCGCACAGATCGTGACGAACCGCCCGCCGCTTGGCCCCGGCATGATGAGCAAGTACGAGTACGAGCTGACCGCGTTCGACGGCGCCGGGCTCACCGATGTCGAGCGCGATGCCGCGCTGACCTACGTCCTCGGCTTCGTCGAGTCGTGCGCGCGGGTGGCGGCGACGGCCGACCGCTCGCGGCGAGACAGCCAGCAGACCGACCGGCAGTGGTGGAACGAGAACGGGCCGCTCCTGGCGCGCGTCCTCGATCCTGCGCAGTATCCGACGGCGTCGCGGGTCGGTACGGCGGCCGGGACCGCGCATGGCACCGCGTACGACGCGGACCACGCCTACACGTTCGGCCTGGAGCGAGCGCTCGCAGGCCTCGACGGGTTGGTCGCCAAGCGTCGCAAGCGCCGCCGCGAGCCGGTGTAGAACACAGGCGCATGAGCCCGCCCGCATTCCAGCGTTACGTCGCCGTCGGCGATAGCAGCACCGAGGGACTCGACGATCCCGACGGGGTGGGTGGCTATCGCGGCTGGGCCGACCGGCTCGCCGAGCACGTCGCGGCAGCATCCCCGGGGCTGCACTACGCGAACCTCGCCGTGCGCGGCAGAAGCGCCGGGGAGATCCGCGCGACCCAGCTCGCGCCGGCGATGGCGATGCGACCCGATCTGGCGACGGTGGTCGCGGGCATGAACGACCTGCTGCGCAGTGGCTGGGATGCCAAGCGGGTGGCCGGCGAGGTCGGCGCGATGGTCAGCGGGCTGCGCAGCGTCGGCGCGACGGTGATCACGTTCACGATTCCCGATGTCTCGCGACGCATGCGCCTGGGCCGCACGCTCACCGAGAAGACCGCGGCGCTCAACGTCGAGATCGAGAAGATCGCCCGCGAGACCGGCGCGGTGCTGCTCGACCTCGCGACCTACGAGCTCGCCGGCGATCCGCGGATGTGGGCCGTCGATCGGATCCACGGCAACCCCGAGGGCCATGCCCGGATCGCCGCGGCGCTCGCGCACCTGCTCGAGCTCCCCGGCGCGACGGGGGGCTCGCTCACCGAGGCGCTGCCGACCGAGCCTCGCCGGCGGCGGGACCTGCTCGTCGAGGATCTGAGCTGGGTCGCGCGGTTCGTGGCGCCGTGGGCCTGGCGGCGCTTGCGAGGACGGACGACGGGCGACGGCATCACCGCGAAACGCCCGGTGCTCACGCCGTTTCATCCTCGCTAGCCGACGTCCGATCGTCGACGCGCGGTAGGCTCGCAGCGATGGGTAACGGAGTCAGAGCACTCTTCTCGGTAGTCGTGGGTTTCGGAACGTCGGCGCACGCTGGTGGCCTGTACTTGCCAGGCTCGGGCGCGATCTCGACGTCACGTGCAGGCGCGGCGGTCGCGTCGACGGATAATGGCGAGGCGATCGGGATCAACGCCGCCGGGCTCGCGAAGACCACGGGCACGGTGATCACGGTGTCGTTTGCCGCGATCAACTACGCGATGACGTTCCAGCGTCGCGGCACCTACGACGACATTCCGGGTGTCGACCTGCCATACGAAGGCACGCCGTACCCGCTCGTCGAGGATGCCTCGAAGCCCGCCCTCGGCGTGGCTGGCTTCCAGCCGATTCCGGTGATCGCGGTGACGACGGACCTTGGCGGCAAGGTGCCGGGCCTGCGTCTCGGCATCGGCATGTACGCGCCGAACTCGTACCCGTTCCGCGACATGTGCACGCACCAGTCGAATGGCAGCTGCACGAAGTACCAGATCAATCGCGATCCGAACGAGGCGCCACCGCCATCGCGCTACGATCTGGTCAAGCGCGATGCGGTGCTGTTCATGCCGACCATCGCGGCGAGCTATCGCATCCTGCCGAATCTCGACGTCGGCGCACGCTTTGGGTACGGCATGTCCAGCGTGTCGTCATCGATCCACGTGTGGTCGGCACCGGGCAACGTCGTCGAGGATGTGGGCGGCGACGGGCTCCTGGAGATCAAGGGCGACGACAACTTCGTGCCGTCGTATGGCGCGGGCTTCACGTTCCGGCCAACGCCGGAGATCGAGATCGGCGGCGTCTACAACTCCGAGATCACCATCAACGCGAAGGGCACGGCGAACACCACGCTTGGGCCGCGCTCGGGTTCCTCGGGGATCGAAGTCATGGTCGTCCCGATTCCCGACGAGTTCGCGCAGTGCGAGCCCGGCGGCAAGGTCGGCGCGCTCAAGGCATGTATCAACGCGCAGCTGCCGCGCAGCGCGACGCTCGGTGGCCGCTACAAGTTCCTCGGCGCCAACGGCGAAGAGCGCGGTGACATCGAGCTCAATGTCGGCTGGGAGAACTGGGGCGCGAAAGATTCGTCCGACTACAAGGTCGTGATCGACTCCGAGATCGTGACCGCAGCGGGCGGTGGTTTCGCGATCAAGCAGAACGTCGTGCGCCACGGTTTCCAGGACGTCTACAACGCCCGGCTCGGTGGCAGCTGGCGGTTCCCGATGGGCGCGAACACGCTGATCGCGCGCGGCGGTGCGGGCTATGACACCGCGGCAGCCAAGGACGGCTGGCAGCGCGCGGACGTCGATGGTGCTGCACGCACGACGCTGACCGCAGGTGCCGGCTTCCGCACCAGCCGCTTTCAGATCGACGGCGGGTTCGGCGTGGTGCTCGAGGGCTCGAACAACAATCCCGGTGACTGCAATCCGATCTCGCCGACGCCGTCGATGCTCGGCTGCAACCGCGATGGTGTGCAGGACTCGCTCGACGATCGCGAAGGGCCCGACCCGATCAATCCGCTCGTCACACCCGACCAGCAGTTCCAGGCGCCGGTCACGCAGGGCGTGTTCAAGTCGCACTATCTGATGGTGATGCTCGGCGCGTCGGTGTGGTTCTAGTTCGGATCGCGCTCGCTGTGGCGCTCGCCGCTAGTCGCACGTCACTCGTACCCGATGCTCGCGTTCGAGTGTGAGCTCTTCTGAGAAGGAGCGACTTAGACGAGCCCGAGCGCCGCGAGTGCCGCGGAGAATCTCTCGGGGAGCGGCGCGTCGACGGCGAGGGGGCTGGTGTCGAGCGGGATGCGCAGCGTGTCGGCGTGGAGGAAGAAGCCCTCGAAGCCCTCGACGGGTTTGCCGCCATAGAGCGTGTCGCCCGCGATCGGCGAGCCGACGTGGGCGAGGTGCGCACGCACCTGATGCATGCGACCGGTCTGCGCGATGCAGCGCACGAGGGCATGCGTCGCGGTCGCGCGCTCGACGGAGAACTGGGTGTACGCCGAGAGGCCATCGGCGTGATCGACGCGGACGTGATCGCCACGCTGCGCGAGCGGTGCGTCGCACTCGCGCGATACGGGACGCGCATCGGTGATCGCGAGGTACTGCTTCTCGACGCGGCCCTGGCCGAACGCGACGCGGAGCGCACGATAGGTCTCGGGGTTGCGCGCCGCGACCAGGATGCCGGAGGTGCCGATGTCGAGACGATGGACGAGGCCGCCGTCGCGTGCGTCGTCGCCGATCGCGGCGCACTCGGGCCAGCGGGCAGCGATGCCATTGGCCATCGTGCCGAGCTCACCGGCGCGCAGCGGCTGCGACGCGAGGCCCACGGGCTTGGCGAGCGCGATCAGGTCGGGACGCTCGAGCAAGAGCTGCAGCGTGACGGTCGGGTCGGCGACGGGCGTGCGGTCCGCATTGCTGATCGGCGAGCGGGCAAGCTCGATGATGTCACCTGCCGCGACGCGATCGCCCTTCTTGGCCTTCTTGCCGCGGACGCGGATCTCACCGGCATCGAACATCTCGGCGAGCTGCCTGCGGCCAGCGTCGGGAAATCGACGCGAGAGCGCCTTGTCGACGCGACCTTCATCCTGGGTCTCGACGGTGACGCGAACGGGCTCGGGGGTATCAGTCATACGGCGTCCAGCAGGATGGCATCGACGAGGCTGTTGGGCAGGATTTCGGACTGATGTGCCGGCAGCTCGACGAGCGCGTTGCACCCGACGAGCGACGACAGGATCGCCGAGCCCTGCTTGGCGTGCGGGTGGGCGACGAGGTGCTCGCCGTTGCGCACGACCTTGGCACGTACGAAGTGGGTGCGGTCTTCCTGCTTGCGATAGCCGCGGACGAGGTTCACGGGCGCGCGTGGACGCTGGGTGACGGTGGCACCTTGCATGGCGAGCAGCGCAGGGCGCACGAACAGCTCGAACGCGACGAACGTCGAGACCGGATTTCCGGGGAGGCCGAACACCGGGACCTTGCCGTTGAGGCCGAACGAGAACGGCTTGCCCGGCTTCATCGCGACCTTCCACAGCTCGAGCTCGACGCCAGCGGACTTGAGCGCGGCGCGCACGTGGTCGCGATCGCCGACGGAGACGCCACCGGTGGTGATCACCACGTCGTGGTCCATCGCGCTCGCGATGAGCGCGGCCATCGTGACCGGATCGTCCTTGGCGATGCCGACGTACGTCGCGATGCCGCCGCAGCCGGGGATGAGCGCTGCGAGCGTGTGTGCCGACGAGTCGACGATCTGTCCGGCGGCGGGCGTCTCACCGACCGAGACCAGCTCGTCGCCAGTCGCGATCAGCGCGACGCGCGGAGCCCGGTAGACCGGGACCTCGGCCACGCCGAGTGCCGCGAGCAGGCCGAGCTCGGCTGCATTGAGACGCTCTCCCGCCCGCACGGCGACGTCGCCGGCCGAGATGTCCTCGCCCGCGCGGCGGATGTTGTCGCCAAAGGGAGCTTCCGGAAGCGTCACGTTGCCGTCGTCGACCGTGGCGTCTTCCTGGATCACCACGGTGTCGAGGCCATGCGGGACCGCTGCACCCGTCATGATCCGGATCGCGACGCGCTCGGGCACCGGCTCGGTGAGTACCTGACCCGCCGCGACGATCGCGACGACGGGGAACGTTCCCGGCAGCTCGGCCGAGCGGACCGCATAGCCGTCCATCGCGGAGTTATCGAAGCTCGGCAGGAAGCGGGCCGCGACGATGTCCTCGGCGAGGATCCGGTTGAGCGCTCCGTGAAGTGGCACGCGCTCGACGGGCAAGCGCTCGATGCGCTGCGCCACGGTCCTGGCGGCGTCCTCGACTGACAGCATGCGATCTACGTATCAGATCTACGTTACTCTCCGCGGAAATGAACCGCCGTTTACTGCTCGTGGTTGCGCTGGGCAGCTGCTGTCCGCCAGAGGCAGCAAAGCCAACCATCGTCACGACCACGACGCCCAAGCCGGCCGACGTTCGCGACCTGGCGCTGCCGGGCGAGGCACACCTCAAGAACGTGCGGCAGCTGACGTTCGGTGGTGACAACGCCGAGGCGTACTGGTCGTTCAGCGGCGACCGGCTGATCTTTCAGACCAACAAGACGCCGTACAAGTGCGATCAGATCGAAGTGATGTCGGCGAGCGGTGGCGCGTCGAAGCTGGTGTCGACGGGGCAGGGGCGCACCACGTGCTCGTACTTCCTCAAGGGCGATCAGGAGATCATCTACGCGTCGACCCACGAGTCCAGCCCCGCGTGCCCGACGCCGCCCGACAACTCGAAGGGCTACCTGTGGGGCCTGTTCGACTTCGACATCTACAAGGCGAACCCCGACGGCTCGAACGTGAAGCTCCTCGCCGGTGGCCCGGGCTACGACGCCGAGGCCACGGTGTGCTCGAAGGATGGCTCGATCATCTTCACGTCAACGCGCAGCGGTGACCTCGAGCTGTGGCGCATGGATGCCGACGGTCAGAACTTGCGCCAGCTCACCAACCTGCCTGGCTACGACGGCGGTGCGTTCTTCTCGTCAGACTGCTCCAAGATCATCTGGCGCACGTCGCGCCCGACGGGCAAGGACCTCGAGACATACAAGGAGCTGCTCGCGCAGAAGCTCGTCAAGCCGACGCGTATGGACCTGTGGATCGCGAACTCCGACGGCACCGAGGCGCGCCAGCTCACGTATCTGCCGGGCGCATCGTTCGCGCCGTTCTTTCATCCGAACGGCAAGCGCGTGATCTTCTCGTCGAACTACATGAACCCGCGCGGTCCCGATTTCGATCTGTTCTCGATCGACATCGACGGCACCAACCTCGAGCGCATCACGTACGCACCGGGCTTCGATGGCTTCCCGGTGTTCTCGCCCGATGGCAAGACCCTGGCATTCTCGTCGAACCGGCGCGACGTGGTGAAGGGCACCAACGGTGACACCTATCGCGCCAACGGCCAGCCCGCGGGGCCGACGGACACCAACGTGTTCCTCGCGACCTGGAACGACGACGTGCCGCGCGCCGAGACCAGCGCGCCCGAGGTCGAGTCTGCCGATCGCTTCATCGGCCACGTGCAGTTCCTCGCCGCCGACGAGCGCGAAGGGCGCGGCATCGGCAGCAAGGGCCTGCGCGACGCATCCGACATGGTGCAGCAGAAGCTCGCGGCGTTCGGCGCCGAGCCCGGCATGCCGAACAACGCGTGGCGCCAGAGCTTCGACGTGACCACCGAGGTCAAGCTCGGTGCGACCACCAAGCTCGAGCTCGACGGCAAGGTCATCGCGGGGACCGACTTCGCGCCGATGCCGTTCTCGGCGAGCAAGACCGTGAGCGCCGGCATCGTGTCGGTGGGCTACGGCCTCGTCGATGCCGAGGCCAAGCTCGATGACTACCGGGGCAAGTCGGTGAAGGGCAAGATCGTGCTCGTTCGCCGCTTCGTACCGAACGACACCACCCTCGGCCCGACGGCGCAGGCGCGTCTCGGGGACCTGCGCTTCAAGGCGCTGCTCGCGCGCACGCGCGGTGCGGTCGGCATGATCGTGTACGACGCCGGTACGGCGACCACGACGAAGGCGGCGCCCGTCGTCGACGAGGAAGCGCCGCTTCCGAGGCTCGTCACCGACGGGATGGCCGATCTCATCTCCGGCGGTGCCGATGTCGGGATTCCGCTGATCGTGGTGAAGCGTGCCGCCGCGAAGGAGCTCGAGAAGGGTGCGCACAAGGCGAAGCTGACCGTCGCGCTCGAGCCCGTTCGCACGTCGACCGATAACGTCGTGGGTGTGATCCGCGCAGGCGCGGCAACCAAGCTGCCCGGCGTGATCGTGATCGGTGCGCACCTCGATCACCTCGGCATGGGTGGCGGCTCGAACGCGCTCGATCCCAAGGTGATCGCGCCGCACAACGGTGCAGATGACAACGCGTCCGGTGTCGCGGCGCTGCTCGAGGTGACCGCCGCGCTCGGCAAGCGCAAGGGTGAGCTGCAGCGTGATGTCTACGTGGTCGCATTCTCCGGCGAAGAGGAGGGCGATCTCGGCTCGGCTCACTACGTCCGCAATCCGCCGACGAAGGAGCCGGTGTTCGCGATGCTCAACCTCGACATGGTCGGCCGCATGCGAAACAACATGCTGCACGTCAACGGTGCCGAGTCCGCCAAGGAGTGGCATGGGCTCGTCGAGCCGGCGTGTGGTTCGGCGCGCGTGGCGTGCACGATCGGTGGCTCGGGTTACGGACCGTCCGATCACATGGCGTTCTACGTCGCAGGGATCCCGGTGCTGTTCTTCTTCACCGGTAACCACCTCGACTATCACACCGCCACCGACGACGCCGACAAGATCAATGCGGCCGGTGGTGCCCGCGTCGCGATGGTCGTGACCGAGGTCGCGGCCGCACTCGCCGTGCGCAAGGACGCGCTGACCTACGTGAAGACCGCACCGAAGACCGTCGCGGGTGACATGCGCCGTGCCGGTGCCTCGCTCGGGACCGTGCCGTCGTACAGCGAGGATGCGAACCAGCCGCCCGGTGTGATCCTGTCCGACGTGATCCCCGAGGGCGCAGCCGCCAAGGCCGGCCTCAAGGCTGGTGATCGCATTGTGCAGGTCGGGACCGTCGAGATCCGGAACATCAATGACCTCATGTTCGTGCTCCAGACCGCGAAGCCGGGCACCGACGTGAAGGTCACGTTCGTCCGCGAGGGCAAGGTCCAGTCGGCCAACGCGACCTACGGTGTTCCCAAGGGCCGCAAATAAGCGACTCGTCTCGAGCGTTGTCCCTCGATGCGATTTGTCGTCGCGCTGCTGTCCGTTCTCGCCATCGGGGCGCTGGTCGCGCAGGTCGCGAGCTGGGTGCCGGTGTGGCCGCTCGCGCTCGTCGAGCACTTCCGCGTGCAGATGCTGGTCGGCGGGATCGTGGTCGCGGCCGCGTGTGCTGTTGCGCGGGTGCGCTACTTCGATGCGGTCGCGCTCGCGACGCTGCTGCACCTGGTGTGGTTGCTGCCCGATCTGGTGCGCTCGCCTCGGCCGCTGCCCGCGGACGGTCGGCCCATGCGCGTGCTGGCGCTCAACGTGCTGTCGTCGAACACGCGCTACGCCGACGTGCGCAAGCTGATAGCGGACAGCAATGCCGACATCGTCGCGCTCGCCGAGATCCAGGAGCAGTGGCTCCGCGAGCTGGCGCCCGCGCTCACGGGCTATCCGGCGCGGATCGAGCATCCGCGGACCGACAACTTCGGCCTCGCGCTCTATGCGCGCGGGTCGCTCACCGGCGGTGTCGAGTATCTCGGTGCGTTCCCGTCGATCGTGGCGACCGTCGGGGAGCCTGGCGGATCGGTCGCGATCGTGCTCACGCATCCGGTTCCGCCGGTCAGTGCGTACTACCTCCGTCTCCTCGATGACCAGCTCGCCGAGGTCGCGGCGCGTGCTCGCACGCTCGGGTCGAACGCGATGATCCTCGGCGACTTCAATGCGACGCCGTGGTCGCGGCCGTTCCGGCGGCTCGTCGAGGCGAGTGGGTTGTGCGACTCGCGCGCTGGCTTCGGGCTGCAGACCTCGTGGGTCCCGGAGATCTCGCGGGTGATGCAGATCCCGATCGATCACGCGCTGGTGTCGTGCGGCATCGGAGTGCGTGACCGTCGCATCGAGCGAGATGTCGGATCGGATCACTTGCCGGTGGTGATCGATCTCGTCGTGCCGCGCTAGTCGTCGCCGCGTAGCTCTTCGCGCTTTCGCACGAGATCGTCGACGATCTCCTTGGCGCCCTCGACGGACTGGGCCGCCGCGGCGAGCTGCTTCTCGAGCTGCTTCACCTCGTGCACGCGATCGGCGAGCTCGGCCTTGGCCGACCGGATCGCGGCTTCGAGGCGATGGCGCTCGGCCGTGATCCGCTTCTTCTCGGCTTCCTCGCGCTTCTTCTCGGCGATTTCGGCGGCACGCTGCGCGGCCTCCTCGGCCTCGCGAGCCTTCTCGGCTTCCTTCTCCGCCTTCGCGCGCTCGCGTTCCTCTTTGCGTTCCTCGGCCTCGATCTCCTTGGCGCGTGCGCGTTTCGCGCGGGCCTTGGCGAGATCGTCGGTGCCGTCGTCGTCGTCGGCCTTGGGCTTGTCGTCGTCGTCGGCCTTGGGCTTCTCGTCGTCGTCGGCCTTGGCGTGCTTGGGCTTCTTGGGGGCGGCCTTGGCCTTTGCGGGCTTCTCCGGTGCCGGCGCGGCGGGCTCGTCGCTGCCCGACGCAATGCCAAAGGCGGCGAACCCCGGCGGGTCGCGGTCCTCGGACAGCGCGCCCGGTGGATCGGGGTCGAAGCCGCCGGTCACTGCGATGGCAGCCAGGGTCGTCGCCACGCGGCGCAGCGTCGACTCGGTCGGTGCGTTGCCGGCATCCTCGAGCATGGTCTTCGCGCGGGCGCGCAGCTTGGCGATCGCGTCGCGATGGGCACCGCTCGCCTTGAGGTCACCTTTGCGCAGCCGCTCGGCGGTGGCGAGCAGGTCCTCGAACGCGTCACGCGCGTGCCAGTAGAGCTGGTTGACGACCCACACCGAGATCGTCGGCCGCTTGCGCGCGAGCACCTGCTTGGCGCCCGCGGCATCGCCTGCTGCCTT
>JBBQFU010000082.1:0-31830 GCA_038322185.1 Haliangiales bacterium | reverse complement strand
AGCGGCGGCGAGTTGCTCCCACTCGGCACGCTCGGCCTCGGCCTGCTTGCGCAAGCGCGCTTCCTCGTCGCGGCGCGCGGTCTCCGCGTCGAGCAGTGCCTTCGCACGATCGAGATCGGCCCGGTGCGCGTCGGCCTCGGCTCGTGCCTTCGCAGCTTCCTCCTGCAGTGCGCGAAGCGTCGCGATCGGATCGGTAGGCGGAACGTACGGTGGCGGCTGCCACTTGGTGCGCGCGTGGCCGTCGCCAAACGTCTTGTGAAACCAGCACGCGAGTCGGTACGCGAGCCGCAGGAGGTCGAGTGCGTCCTGGCGCGAGCCGACGAAGTCGTGAACCGCCGCGTTGCCAGCCTTCCGCAGCACGTGGAAGCACTCGGAGATCGGGTCGCGGACGATCCCGCGCTGTTCGAGCATGCGGAGCAGGTCGACCTGGGCGAGCTGCGTGTCGTGTGGCCCGATCAGCCCGGCCCGGCCGGCTGCGTGCTTGGCGAACGCCTCCGCGAGCTGGCGAAGGGACACCAGCGTCAGACTCGGATCGACCGCGAGCGCGCGCTCGGCCACCGTGGCCAGGCGCAGATACAGAGGGCCGTAGGGTGCAAGGAAGCCGAAGCTGGATGCTTCCTGCGTTGTGGCCTCCATCCCCATCGTACCGGAGCGTATCAAGTCAGGCTGATCCCTGGCGACCGGGCGGGCCGGACACCGCTGTGGGAGGGCGAAGAAAGATCGCGCGCCTGCCGAAACGGGCGTCGACCGCGAGGATCCGTCACCCGGCCCGACGCTGCTTCCTGGCGAGCCGAGAGATCATGGCGGGATGTCCGGCCCAAAGATCGGGGCAATTCGACGCCAAAGATCGCCGGCTGCAGCCGAGAGCGCGTGTGGTCGCGAAAGAACCGCGCCAGCTATTTTCGTGCCGCGCGGTAGTTTCGGCGAAGTCAGGTGCTTTGGAGAGTAGAGGGGCCGTGTGGCCCTCACCCGAGGAGCACGAGATGAGTGAACTGGCTTTCACAGTGACTGGCGATACGTTCGAGGTCCCGAGCACGGTGACCGCGTGGAGGGTTCGGCGTCTGAAGCCGCGTGGTGCACCGGAGCTGGTGTACGCGCGAGATGGGCGTCCGTTAACGCTGCCAATCGAGGCCGATCTCGATGACCTCCACGAGGCGGTGACCACGCCAGGCAAGTATCGACTCGATCCGATCGGGGACGATGGCAAGGGCGTCGAGAACGTGCCGGCGGCGTACATCCAGGTGAACAAGGGCGAGCGAAATACCGCCAACGATCACGCGGTCGAGCGTGCATTCGATCCGCGCGCCGACACGGTCGCCGGGCTCGGGCAGGCGGTAATCGAGGCGGTGCGGCTCAACGCCGAAGCGCTACGACAGAACGCCGAGATCGCGATGCGCGCCGTCGATCGTCTGCCCCAGCTCATGGAGGCAATGACCACGATGCTCAACGTCGCGACGGGCACGCAGCTCTACGCGCTCCAGCAGCGCGAGGTTCCACTTGCCCTGCGCAACGCCGCCAACGACGACGAGGTCGACGAGGCCGACGATCAGGGCGACGCTGATGCTGGTGGCTCCGGTGCGTTCCCATTCCTGCCTGGCCTCGATATCAACAAGGTCGTTGCGCAGGTCGCCTCCGACGTCGTGACGAAGTTGATGGAGCGGTTCAGCGGCAAGTTGCCGTCGACCGTGGCCATGGAGCCGAAGCCTGCAATTGAGGTCGCCCAAGGTGTGACGTGCGCTCCGGCGACTCACTCCGCACCATCGGTTACGTCCTCGTCTGTTCCCACAGCAGCCAGCGTTCTCACCGACCCGGTGAGCATGGCGCACTTCGTCGAAGTGAAGAACGCGCTCACGCGCGACGAGCAGGCGTTGGTCGCGGCGCTCGCTCGCGGGCTCACCGAGGCCGATCAAGCGGCGTGGTTCAACGCCTTGAAGCCGCTCAGCGTCGCGGATGCGGTCGCATCGGTGCGAACCACGTTGGCGTCCCTCGCACAGCAGCCGCCGCAACCTCCGACGAGCTGACCTCGTCGCCACCAAACACCTGACACCCGCGCGGCACGCTGCGCGTGGGCATGACCGGGCTTGCCCGAGAAAGAGTTTTACGTGCTTTGCATCGACCTGAACGAAGACATCACGCTCGAGTTCTCAGCGACAGGTTCCCTGTTGCCGTTCGTCGGGAAGTACCAACCGAGCTTGTGCTGGTTACTCGACATCGCCACGGACGCTGTTCCCGAGCAGCGCGTTGTTGTCGAGAGGTTACGCGACGTCGTGCGCCAGCTCGTGGCCGGGCGTTGCGTGTGGATCTACACGCGCGACGTGAAGATCGTACTCGCGATCCTGCTCGAAGCGCTCGAGTGCGACCTCGGCCCGGTGGTTTCTCGTCCACCACTCGCGTTCCCGAAGATCACCGGAGATGCTCGAACATCTCGGTCTCGCAGCAAGGACACGCCTATCAGTCTCGTCGGAAACGTCGAGTGGGGGCTCGCGCTGGGCGCGGGAGATTGGATACCACTGTTCGACCGCCACCATGCAGCGCTCGAGTGGTTGCTCGACGTCGCCCACGGCGCGACCAAAGACCTGACGGATTCGCGGCAGCGCGCTGCGGTCGCGCGGGTACGGTCCGCATTTCGTCGACTCGCCCGTCACGTCAACAGCGACGCGTCTGCGTTCGTGGACCTCGCCGACCTGCGCTGTGTGGTCACTCTCGTGCTCGTCGCGATGGAGCGCGATCTCGGTCCGGTTGGACAGCGTCCCCGCCGCCGCTTCCGCATGCCGACGGCCGCGGAGGCGTTCGGCGCCGGGATGGCCGAGCTGTTCCGAGCGATCGGCAAGCAGGTAGGCAAGGCGGTCGCGCCGTGACTCCCCCGCTGAACTACCGCGAGGCGGCGCGACTGCTCGGGATCCCGGTGGGCACGCTGCGCAGCATGGTGTGTCGCCGGCAGGTCCCGCACATCCGCATCTCGCCGCGCGTCGTCGTGTTCGACGTCATCGTGCTCGAAACGTGGATCGCGGCGCGTCGCGTTGGCGTGGCCAACGACGATGCGGGCTCGGTGGACCGGGCCGACCGTGCGGCGTAGGCTCTCTGTCGCCAGAACCCTTGCGCTGTACGGAGTCGACTACCGGACACCCCACACTCAACTTCGCTCTGTCGTCGGTGACCTCCGTACGGTGAGGGTTCTGGCGAATACTCGGCGTCCGTGAAGCCGGCGGCGGAGCCTTTTCGGCGTGCATCTCTGCGCGCCGTCGGAGACGTTGCATGATCAAGAGCATCAAGCGCCGCAAGGCGACCATGTGGCAGGTCTACGGCCGCCGCGATGGAAAGAAGAGCTACGTCGGCACCTACGCGAGCGAGATCGAAGCGCGAGCCGTCGAGCGCCGGCACGCTGTCACGCAGGAACAGATCGCCGCGGGCGAGTTGCCCGCCGAGCTGGACCTCGATCGCACGCTGAAGCAAGCCACCGACGAATGGCTCGCGTCCCTCAAGGCCAGCGGCTCGCGCTCGCACGGCAACTACGCCGAGCGAACGCGCATGTACATCTTGCCGAAGCTGGGGTCGGTTCCGATCGCGTCGCTGCGCAAGGGACACGTGATGCAGTGGCGCGACGAGCAAGCGACGAAATTCGCGGCGGCGACCGTGAACGGAAACCTGACGTGCCTGTCATCGGCGTTCTCCTACTTCGTCGATCGCGAGTGGGTCGAGGTCAACCCCTGTCACGGCGTGTCCAGGATCGAGCAGAAGGACGGCGCGATCTACACGTGGATCCAGACGCGCGAGGAGATCACGAAGCTGCTGGTCGAGTGCCCGAAGGGTATCCGCGAGTTCGTGACGCTGGCGGTCGGAACCGGAATGCGGCTCGACGAGCTGGTTCACCTCCAGTGGGCCGACATCGATCTCGAACGCCGACTGATCGCGGTGCACCGCGGCCGGCACGGGACGACGAAGTCGGGCAAGGCCCGCTACATCCCGATCCTGAACACGCTCGTCCCGTTCCTGCGCGACCTCGCGCTCAAGCGCGGCGGGGCCAAGCTCGTGTTCCCCGGCGAGGATGGCAAGCCACGCTCGAAGCCCGGCGTGCGGTTCCCGTTCAAGCAAGCAGCCAAGCGGGCCGGGCTGCCGGACGCGCTGCGCTTTCATGACCTCCGCCACTCATTCGCGTCGCATTGGGTCCTTGACGGCGGCGACATCTTCCGGCTCTCGAAAATCCTCGGCCACGCGAACGTGACCATCACGCAGAAGGTCTACGCGCATCTCGCACCCGAGGCGTGGGAGCAGGACTACCACCGCGTGTCGTTCGTGGTGCCAACCAACGGCACGGTGTACGCGCTCACGAAACGCAAGCCGGCGAAGGAAGCGGCCTCGAAATCCGCCGCGAGCGCAGCCTGACGACGGCGCCCTGTGCGAGCACGAGTCAGGTTCTATGGCCACACAGCCGGGAAGTTACGCGGAACCAACCCGGCTTCGAAGAACAGCTCGCGCTCTTCAGCCTCAAGATGTGTGCGCTTACCTTCAACGATCTGGGTCTCGATACCGAGTACGTTCCGCGCGTAAACGAGCAGCGGAATGTCTCTTAGCCCCTCGTTCCACTTCTTGCAAATGAGTTCCACGAGTCGCCTCGTCCCCAGGACGCCGATCGCGTTCTCGAACTCGTCGACTCCCATGATCTCGAAGGGAAGATCGACCACCGTCTGCGCGCCGTAGAGGTCTGAGAAGACCGCGCCCTCCGCGCCGACAGGTTCGTCCACGAGAACCACGGCCGCCGCATGTGTGTCGCTGATGCCCGTGGCCCGCCATGAACGCCGCGCGAAGGTTGCCTGGCACTGCCCGTAGGCACCATGAAGGTGGCTGAACACAGCGATGATCCCTTCTGGATACAGCAGGTGTCGGCTCAGGGCACCCGTGGCGAGGCTGCGCTTGACCTCGGCGATCAACACGCTGTCACCTTCGAAGAAGAGCAAGTCGGCTCGACGAAGCGTTCGATCCTCGATCGTGTCGAGGTCAAGCACGTTGAGGCTCGCAGCCGTGGCGAATGCCTTCAGGTAATCAACGAGCCGTTCGCCGTACAGATCGGCGCTGTCGGCATCGGTCCGCCCACGCTGTGAAATTGCCTCTCGCACCCGGTCGCGAACAGCAGCGACGAAGTGATTCACTGAAGGGCATGCGTATGGCGGGCCGCTTCCAAGGTCGAGTCGCAGAAGTGGCGTGGTGAGCAGTGGGGATGGGACGAGGTGCTTGATCCCTTCGCGAAACCGCGCACGGATCTCCACGAGCCAGCGCTGAACATCGTCGCGAGTTGTCGAGAGCTTGTATGCCGCTAGCCGAAGATCCTCTTGGCCGACCTCGTACTTGGCAAGGAACTCAGCATCGAGGTCCCGCTCCATGAACACTGCACCGGGAGCATCGCTCATGTACGCAAAAGCAAGAAGAGCCGACGCCGCGCGAACGAAGATCGGAACCGGCATTCCGAGCATCGTCTCTGCACGGGCAATCTGATCCGCATCGAGGTCGACGCGTTTGGCGATCCACCACGTCTTGCTCAGCTCATCGAGCGCACTTCTCGCTGCCAAAATCTGCGTTCGATGTACACGCGCCAAGATCGAGTTGGCGGCTGCTGCGCGGGCTGCTCGCAGATTGGGGAGCACGAACGCGAGATCGGTTCCGATCACGCGCTTGGCGATGTCCCGCTCGTGCTCGTCGAGCAGCTCGCTCGGCACACTGTTGACCGCGACGAAGTGAAGATGGAGTGCCGCGATCTCTTTCAGCGAGGCGTGGCGAGCGCCCGGATCCATCGACCCTTCTGCGAGGGCATAGGCCGCAAGACCGGGCGCAAGCGCAGCTGAGACTGCCTTCGCTTCCGGTGTTGGGAACTTGTCGCTCCACGCGTCCCAAGAAAATCGGCAGAAGCCCGCGACCAAGCTGTCGACCGAAAACGGTCGGAGCAGGGCGAGAAACTCATCGAAGGTCGTCCGACCAAGACTAGGGCCGGTCGGCCGTGCAACGTGTCGAAGCAGACCTCTCGTCATGCCGTTGCAGGGGGATCCGGGACTGCCTTCGCCGCGGAAAGTTCGCCTCGAACGACCGAAAGCAGCTCGCCCGCAAGCCTTGCATAGTGAAAGCCGAAGACCGCGGCAGCGACGCACTCGCCGATGACCGCTCGTGTTAGCGGCTGCTCCGATTTCCCTCGGTGCCCGATGCCATTCCTCAGTCCACGCAGACGATTCAGGACCCCGACGAGGTGTGGCGCCAGCGGAGGGACTCCGGTTCCCCAGATGACGATGGGGAGAAGGACGTTGAGCTGGTGGCTTTACGTAGCCGCGTCCCTGAGGAACGGCGTAAGGCGAGTATTCGAAACTCCAATGGCTCGGAGATGCTGTTCCAACACGGCCGCTAGCGTCACCTCGACGGCCACGTTGGCTGGAATGATCGCCTCTTCGAGACGTCCATCTGCGATCGCCACCAGCGCATGGTTGAGGCTCCGTCGACCATCATCGTCGGCGTCATGATGCGCCCAGGTGACCGTGGTCGTTGCCTGCATATCGGTCGAAGCGCCCTCCGCGAGGGCCACACCAAGAACACGCACGGTGAAGCTTGGTGCACGCGCAGAGTCGTTCCCATCGATGTCGACGATGCTCACGCCGTCAGCCAGCCCTGACGTGTGACGAACGCGGAGGATGGTTGCGTCCTTCGGAACTCCCTTGTCGCGAACGTCGAACTCGGTAGGGACGCCAACCGGCAAGCGATACGCAATCGCAGTGTGACGAGCTCCAACCTGTGACGCGATCGCCAGCCCCTTGTCGGAGGTAAGGAGCCGCGAGTGGTCGTGTCGATCGAGTCGCGTTCGGAAATGGATCGCTGACGATCGACAGGCGCTGATCTGACGTGATCTACGTTCGGAGTGGACGTGGAGAAGTCGGTTCGCGAGAAGTGGCGGCTGCTGCAGCCGACCATGGATGAGCGAGCGCGGCGGTTGTGGGCCGGGACGGAGGCGGGCGCCATCGGCTACGGCGGGGTGGCGACCGTCGCGCGCGCGACTGGCATGGCGATCAGCACGGTGCGGAAGGGGCGGGACGAGGCGCGTGCCGGTGCGCGGCCGGAAGACGTCGTCAAGGTTCGGCGCAGCAGCGGCAAGCGCCCGTACGAGCTCGCACATCCGGAGGTGTGGCCCGCGATCGAGAGGCTCGTCGATCCGGTGACGCGAGGTGATCCGGAATCGCCGCTGCGCTGGACCTGCAAGAGCACGCACGTGTTGTCCGCGGAGCTGTTCACCCGGCACGGCATTCGGGCGTGCGACAAGACGGTCGCCATGCTCCTGCGCAACCACGGCTACAGCCTCCAGGCGCCGAACAAATCCGTCGAGGGCACGCAACACCCGGATCGTAACGCTCAGTTCGAGCACATCAACGCCAAGGCCGTGGCCTGCATCGCGCGCGGCGTACCGGTGATCTCCGTCGACACGAAGAAGAAAGAGCTGATCGGAAACTTCAAGAACGGCGGTCGCGACTGGCAGCCGCAAGGCGAGCCCGAACGGGTGGACGTCCACGACTTCCCCTCCGACGCCATCGGCAAGGCGATTCCGTACGGGGTGTACGACCTCGCATCCAACGACGGCTTCGTGAGCGTGGGCGTCGATCACGACACGCCCACCTTCGCGGTCACCTCGATCGAGACCTGGTGGAAGCATGTCGGCCAGCCGCGCTACCCCGACGCCCGCGAGATCTTCATCATCGCCGACGCCGGCGGGAGCAACGGTCACCGCCCGCGTATGTGGAAGGCCGAACTGCAACGGCTCGCCGACAAGCTCGACCTCGCGATCCACGTCAGCCATTTTCCACCCGGCACGAGCAAGTGGAACAAGATCGAGCACCGGCTGTTCTCCTTCATCTCGATCAACTGGCGCGGTCGCCCGCTGCGGACGTACGAGACGATCATCAACCTCATCGGCAACACGACCAACCGAGGTGGGCTCGTCGTCCGCGCGCGGCTCGATCGTCGTCGCTATCCGACCGGCAAGAAGATCTCGGCCAAGGACTTCCGCGCGCTGAAGATCGAGAGAGACGACTTCCACGGCGACTGGAACTACGTGGTCAAACCGCGCAAGGAGTTGCAGTGACCGGTCGACTTGGGCATTCGCGGCCCCTAAGTGCCAGCAGGGTGTTCATCCACACGTTGATGAGTTGCCCGCAGGCCGGGCACGCCGGTCCTGCGTTGAGCAACCAACTCCTGATGACGTTGTCGGCTTCATCGAACGGCACAAGCTTGTCGCATTCGAAACAGAGGAGGGCCGGCTTCGCTGTCTCGTGGACGTCGAGTCTTATGCTTCGAACGAAATCTTTCCACGGATCACTCGCCGGTGCGGGGGGTCGTTCTTCTCCGCGGTTCGCATCAGCGTGTTGGAGCCGCGCGAGAAGTCTTGCCGCAGCTGCCTGAAGCCGGTCACGGATGCGCATGAGTCAGCTCTCGATGACTGTCGACGTCACCACTGTTTGGCGATCTCACCGGCGAGCAGGATCGATGCTTGATTCGCGCCCACTGCATCAGCCAGCGTCACGTTGTTCCCCGGGTAGCGAACGCCTGCGCGGCATTCGACCGTCGCGAGAAACGCTCGATCGAGAGGGCGAAGCCCAAGTGCTTCCGCGGCGGCAGCTACCGGTTCGAGCTCGTGCTGGTGTTGTAGTGCGCGCCCCCGCGGCGCGACGCCACCATTCTTGTGAATGAAGGCCTTGAGCAGCTTCTCGACGACCTGCTGCGAAGACCACCGTGAAAGTCCGAAGTCGCCACGCGGATCGACCGCTTGATCAACCGAGGCAGCCCAATCGGCGCGGAGTTCCATGGGCACCTGCTTCAAAGCGTTGAATGCTTCGAACGCGCGCGGCAGGAGATCGTCGAGCAAGGCACGATCGTTCGTCGTAAGTCTCGCGATGAGGTCAGGCGTGCCGTCTTCGATCATCTGCAGCAGGTCTACGCGGCGCCGACCATAGACGAGCGGGAATCTCAGCACCCAAGGATCGTGCCCGAACATGACGATCATGCGTCCAACGGACATGTCCATCAGGCCGCGCCGTCCGTACTTCTCGGCGAAGTAATCGCCGATCGCGGTCATCGAAGGGTGGCCAAGCGGGACGCTGATTAGCATGTCTCGCTGAACTGCCATCCAGGCGTGGAAACTGCGCGCATGGATTGCGACGCCTTCGCCTGCGAGACGGGCGTCGACGCCGTCGAGATACGTGCGCAGGACTACCGCATCACTCCTGATGTCTTCCCAGCTCGTCATGGAAATCCTCGGCGCCAAGTCTAGGAACTGAACGACCAGCTGGCGATGCCGATCTTCGGAGGAGATCTGCCCGAGCGGAAACAAACTCCGCAAGAGCCATAGCTGCACGCCGAAAGGAGACACGAGGGAGACGGGCGCCAGAGCGCTAGCTATCTGCCCGAGAAGGCGGAGGTTTCAACCCGTACTTCTCCATCTTGTAGATCAGTGCGCGGCGCGACAGGCCAAGGCGACGGGCCGCTCGCGTCTGGTTCTGGTCCTCGGCCTCGAGGGCAGCGACGATCGCGGCACGCTCTACTTCGGCCAGGTGGCCACGCATGTCGGCGGATTGGGCGACGGGACGCATCCGGTGGCCGGCATCACGCAGCTTCTCGGGCAGGTCGGCGGAGGTGATCGTCTCGCCACACAGGACGAGCGCACGCTCGATCGCGTTCTTGAGCTCGCGCACGTTGCCCGGCCACGAGTAGGTCGTCAGTGCCTCGCGCGCATCATCGGCGAGCGATGGGGCAGGGCGGCCTTGCTCGACCGCGGTCTGCCGCGCGAAGTGCTCGGCGAGCGGCAGGATCTCGGAGCCGCGATCGCGCAGTGGCGGAACGACAATCGTGAAGCCACCGATCCGGTAGAGAAGATCCTGGCGGAACCGACCGGCGCGCACCTCGGCCTCGAGGTCCCGGTGCGTGGCAGCGACGACGCGCGCATCGGTGGCGATCTCGGAGGTACCGCCCACGCGCGTGATGACCTTGCGCTCGAGGACACGCAGGAGCTTGGCCTGGAGCGAGAGCGGCATCTCGCCGATCTCGTCGAGGAGTAATGTTCCGCCATCGGCCGCCTCGAAGAAGCCGACCTTGCGCTTGTCGGCGCCGGTGAAGGCACCCTTCTCGTAACCGAACAGCTCGCTCTCGAGGAGGTTCTCGGGCAGCGCTGCACAGTTGAGCTTGATGAGCGCCTTGTCGCGCCGGCTCGACTGCTTGTGGATCGCCTCGGCGACACCCTCCTTGCCGACGCCGGTCTCACCGAGGATGAGGACGGTCATCGGCGTCTCGGCGATCCGATCGACGAGGGTGTAGACGCGCTTCATCGCGACGTCGAGGACGATTGGCTCGTTCGGCTTGGTCGCCACGGCCTCGCGCGGCGAGCGACCGGTGCGGAGTGCTGCACGGACACAGCCGATCAGGGTCTCGACGGTGGTGCCGTCCTCGGGACAGTGCGCGGCGGCGTGCTTGGCGGTGACACCGGCGCCACGCGCGAAGTCGAGCAGGCGCTCCATCGCGGTGCCGCCTTCGGCAGGATCGAGCTCCGGCAAGATCACGAGGTAGTCGTCCCCCGCGTCTTCGGCCATCAGATCCATCGGGCGCAGTGAGCGCGCCATCGCATCGACCACGGCATCGTTGGCGATGCGGATGAGACCCAGGGTGAGCGGACGGTGGTATCGCATCGCGCGATCGACCTCGGCGACGAGGCGCGATTCGCCACGGACGTCATCGGCGATCGGCGAGGCCCGGCGCAGGCCGCTCGTCATACCGACGATGGCGACGATCGGGCCGATGGAGACCTCGTCACCCGCGGTGAGCTTGACCGGGCCTTCGATCTTGTCGCCGTTGACGCGCGTGCCGTTACGCGAGCCGAGATCTTCGACCGTCAGCTCCTCACCTTTGCGCACGATCTTCGCGTGCATGCGCGAGACTTTCTCGCTCTCGACATGAACGGTCGCGGCGCGTGAGCGGCCGAATGTGACATCGACCGCATCGGGGAGGTCGACGACACGCGAGCGCTCCTCGCCTTCGACATGGATCACGAGGAACGCGTGCGCGCCGCCCGCGATCGCGAATGCAGTGCCTGCTTCCTGCGTCTGGATCTCGGTCGCCATGGCTTTGTACGAATCGTGCACACTGCAAAGTGCGTGCAGCGGTAGTCAGACTGGCTTACCATTTTCGCGCATGACTGGGCCGCTCCGGTGCGTCGTATTCGCCGGACTCGTCGTCGCCTGTGGCGATGACTCGTCGACGCCTGGTATCGACGCTGCCACTGGCAGTGGGCTCGTGGTCGCCTGGACCACGCAGCCAGCGACGTGGCCGATCGATCTCGGCGACGGCCTGACACTCGAGGTCGCCACGTTCGCACTCGATCGCCTGCGTGTCGTCGGCGATGCAGCCCCGGGCGATCCTCGCACCACTGCGAGCGAGACCGAGCTGCGCTGGGACGAGGTGACCCGCCCGCCCGAGCTGTCGTTCCCTGATGCACCGGGGGGCGTGTACTCGCAGCTGTCGATCCTCGTCGACGGTCACGTCGCGGGACCTTCGATCGTGCTGCGCGGACACGCGCGTGTCGCCAGCACCGACTACGAGTACCGCATCACCGACGACAGTCCGTTCTCGACGACCTTGGCGATCGACAAGACGCACCGGCCGCCCGCAGCGACCGGCATCGTCCTGCGGATCGACTTCGAGACCACGCTCCGCGCGATCGACTTCTCGATGGTCCGGACCAACGCTGGCGTACTCGAGCTCGACAACGCCGACCCGCAGATCACGACGTTCCGCACCAAGCTCACCGAGAGCCTGACCGTGGCCGATTAGGATCAAGCCAGCGCGACGAGGTCTTCGAACGCCGTGTAGTACGCGCGCCGGAACGCGTTGAGCGTGGCAGCACCTGCACTCGCCCGGTGCGTGACCAGGTTACGCACCGCCGCCAGCGCGTGCAGCCGGTGCGCGAGCGCGATCGTGCGATCCGCCGATTTGCCGCCGAGCTTGAACAGGTTGCGGAACCCCGACGACGGATGGTCGACCGCGAACATCACCATCAGGCGCGCCCACTCGGTGATCGACAGCGGTGAGTCGAGCCGCTTCCGCTTGCGCTCCTGCAGCTCGCGCACGGCATTTGGAATCGAGCGCAGCGGCAGCTCGATGCGTGCACCGCCGACATCGAACGGATCCTTCCACTTCGGCTCGACCCAGCGCGCGTAGCCGCTCCAGCTGCCACCGATCACTCGATCGACGTAGTCGAACAGCGTACTGGGATCGCGCTGCAGCGTTGCCATGCGCGGGCCCAGGAACGCGTGCACGTAGTTCTCGAGGACCTTCGCCCACAGCGTGATCGGCGGCGACAGATCGGCGTCGGGGTTCCCACCGGTGGTGTGGAACAGCGACTCCGCCGTCCGCAAGCTCTTCACCAGCGAGTCGAACCCCGACAGCTTCACCAGCTGCGGGAAGCTCGGGAACACCGCGGCGATCTCCGCATCGATATCGATGTTGCTCGCTGCTGCGCCTTGCGACACGTGAGTCGCGAGCTTGATACGGACGAGCGCCTCGAATGCCGGATCATCGGCGTGCGTCTTCGCGAGCGCGGTGTCGATCAGCGGCGTGAGCTTCTCGGCGTGGGCAGGCGGAACGTGGATCGCATCGGCGAGCGCGCCACGCGCCAGCGGATCGCCGTCACCGGAGGCGAACTTGATCGCCTGCGCGAGTGCGCCGGGCGTGCCGAGCCGGAGCAAGCCGGTGGCCGCCCGCTCGTGAACGGTCTCGTCGTCGTCGGTAAACGCGGCGAGCAGCGTCTGTTCGCTGCTCGCATCGGCGATGCGGCCGAGTGCCCACATCGCGGCGCCGCGCACGGCGGCAACATCGTCGGACGCGAGCGGAGTGATCGCGGTCGCGGGCACCGCACCACCGAGCAGACCGGCGAGCTCGGCTCCCGCATGGCGCTTGCGCGGATCGGGATCCTTCAGGAGCTGGCTCGCACGCCCCGACAGCTGGCCGAGCGCGGCGACATCGGGGTTCGCCGAGATCAGTGCGTTCGAGGCAGCACCGAGCACGCGCGCATCGTCCTCGCGCCGCACGGCCGCGACGACCTCGGCGATCACACCCGGCATGCCGAGCTCGCCGAGCGCGACGTAGGCGGCGAGCCGAAGGTCCGGTGGATTGCCGGCGGCTTTGCTCGCGAGCTGGCCCGTCGTCGGCACCGCGATCGCGGCACTCGAGAACATGCCCGAGTTGCTAGAGCCAGGATCCCGATCATCGTCACCGTCGGTGATCGTGAGGCGGCGGGCGAGGGCAGGGGCGAGCTTGTCGAGGCCGAGGTTGCCGGCGACATACGCCGCGCGGCGCCGGACCATCGGATCGCCATCATCGAGCATCGGCTCGACGAGCTTGGCGATCGCCGCACCATCGCTCCCATCACCTGGACGGCGCGCGAGCTGCAGCGCCCATAGCAGAGCGCCGCGGATCGCGGGAACGGTCGATGCCGCCAGATCGGCGACACGCTCGATCAGCTCGGTGCTCATCGCGAATGCGCCCATCGCCTGGATCGCGGACGCGCGCAGCGAATCATCGGGACTGGTGTGTGCGACCTTCGTGAGCTCGTCACGCTCCCACGTGGCATTCGCCTCGATCGATCCGATCGCACGTGCACGCACCGCGACCGGCAGCTCGGAGCGCGCCGCGAGCGCCAGGAAGTACTTCGTGACCTCGTTCTCGCGGACCTCGGCCAGGATCTGCACGACCCCGGCGGGATCCTCGCCAAGCAACACCTCGGCCTGCTCGAGCACGTCCTTCACCGGCAGCGTACGCAGCCGCCGCGCGAGCACCGCACGCACCGCACGGTCGGGCTCGCTCAGCGCGGTCAGGAACCGCTCGCCGGCGTCGCGTTCACGCTCGGCCTTGAGCGCGCGCGCGGCTGCACTCGCGGCGATCCGGGTCTCCGCATCGGCGGATCGCGCGAGCCGGCGCAGCATCGGGAGAACCTCCAGTGCACCGAGCTCGGCGAGGTAGCGAACGGCCGCGATCTGCACCTCGGGCTCGAGCTCGCCATCGAGCGCTTCGAGCGCGTCGCTGCGGCCACCGCCAGCACGGATCTCGGTCAGCGCGGTCAGTGCCGCCGCGGCCTGGCCCGGGTCATCGAGGATCAACGGCACCAGTCGCTCGACCGCGCTCACCGCACCCATGCGGCCGAGCGCGCTGATCGCGGCGCGACGCAGCACCGGCGGAACACCCTCGGAGACGAACGCGGCGACCGCTTCCTCCAGCGCTGGGAACCCGAGACCACCGGCGGCATCGAGCGCACCGGCAGCGATGGTCGGATCCTTATCGGACAGCCGGCGATGCACGAACGGCAGCAGCCAGATGTTGCGAAAGCCTCGGCCCATCGCCGCGATCACGCCGCGCCGGTCGGCCGCGGTATCGGCGACGCGCGCGGCTTCGAGCAGCGCAAACGCCGCACGCTCCGCCACATCCCACTCGGCACCGAGGGCACGGCCGGCGAGATCACCGAGCAGCCGGCACGCCTCGAGCCGGTCCGCGCGCGTTGGCGCTTCGAGTGCAGCGACCGCGAGCGCCCCGACCGCATCGGCGGGGCTGGTCGAGCCATGCTCGAGACGGTTCCGCAGCTCACGAGCGTTGGTCGCATCACCCATGGCCCGAACGTAGCACTGGACCCCTGGTACATTGCCGCGCAGTGCCCGAGCGTTTCCCGTTCCCGATCACCGCGCAGCCAACCGATATCGACGAGCTGGGACACGTCTCGAACCTCGTCTACCTGCGCTGGGTGCTCGAAGCAGCGACGGCTCACTCGGTCGCGCGCGGCTGGGGCCAGGCCGAATACCTCGCGCTCGGGAGCGTGTGGGTCGTGCGCCGGCACGAGCTCGACTACCTCGCGCAGGTCACGGTCGGTCAGTCACTCGTGGCCGAGACGTGGGTCGACTCGTGGAAGGCCGCGTCGTGCGTACGCAAGACGGAGCTGCTCCGTGACGGTCAGGTGGTTGCGCGCTCCGCGACCACGTGGGCTTTCATGTCGATGTCATCCGGTCGCCCGCAGCGAATCGCTGATGTCGTGCTCGACGCGTTTCGGGATTCGTTGAGCTGAAGGAAAGTCACTCCCACCTGCACACGCGATGTTGCACACGGTCGCGTGCAGCTCCGTCGTCGAGATTTGTGCGGAGCGCGCAACTCGTTTCGATCGCTCTGCATTCATCCGCCCACAACGTGAGCGCGGGTGGTTGGCACTTTCCGTGAACTGCGCGCCTGTCGATGATGAGGAACCCCGCGGTGATCGCGGCAGTGGCCGCGCTCTGTCTGCCGTCGTGCACGACCGAACCAGCGTCCGTCGAGGAATCAGTAATCCTCGAGGACAGCTTCGACGTTGCGGCTCGCTCGTATGACGTCCCAGTCGATCTGCTGAAGGCGATCGCATACGTGGAGACCGGCTGGCACCCCGCGGTTCCCGAGGAGGAAGGCGACGTCGACGAGATGGGCCGCCCCGTCGCATTCGGCGTGTTCGGCCTTCGCGGCGAGAATCTCCTTCGTGGCGCGGCAGCCGCCGGCGTCGACGTCGAGCAGGTTCAGACGAGCACGACCGCGAACATGTCGGCCGCCGCCGCACGCATCTCCGAGCTCGCGGGTAGCCTCGGCGTTCGCGGTGACGACGTGAGCGTGTGGGCGCCTGTGGTTGCACAATTCGCGCAATCGGACGACGACGAGGTTCGCCGCGCGTACACCGACGATGTGATGCGCGTGCTCGCGACGGGCGTTCAGACCGTGGCGGAGGACGGCCGCGTGATCGCCAAGCTCGAACCGCACATCAACATCGAGATGCCACAGCCCGGCGTCGCGTACGCCGCGGGTGGCGACTTCGCCGATGGCATCTGGCGCCCGTCCCCCAACTACAGCTCGCGTACCTCGGCCGTCACGATGGTCGTGATCCACACGTGCGAGGGCGGATACTCCGGCTGCTGGGGCTGGCTCAAGAACTCCTCGTCCGGCGTCAGCGCGCACTACGTGGTCAACGAGAGCGGCAGCGAGGTCAGCCAGCTCGTGAAGGAGTCCTCCAAGGGCTGGCACGTGTCGGCGAACTTCGAGTGCTCGCGCGCCGGCGGCACGCAGTGCAACAAGAACGGCATGGGCGTGAACAACTTCGCGGTCGGCATCGAGCACGCCGGCTACGGCTCGCAGTCGAGCTGGTCGAACGGACTCATCGAGACCAGCGCGCGCCTGACCTGTGACATCACGCGCCGCCACAACATCCCGCGCGACAAGAACCACATCATCGCGCACGGCAAGCTCCAGCCCTCGACGCGCACCGATCCCGGCGCGCAGTGGCCGTGGGATCACTACATCTCTCGCGTTCGCGCGTACTGCGGCGACAGCGGCACGACCACGCCGACCACGCCCACCACGCCGGCGACGAGCCAGATCGTCATCGACAGCAACAACGCGAACAACAACGCCGCGCTCGCTCGCCTCGAGCTCGCCGGCACGTGGACCTCGGCGAGCGCCCAGGCCGGTTACTACGGCACCGGCTACTGGACCGCGAACACCGCCCAGACCTCGCAGCCCGCGTCGTTCTGGTTCTACATGCCGCAGGCCGGCACGCGCACCGTCGAAGCGTGGTGGACGTCGTCGACGAACCGCGCGACCAACACACCGTTCATCGGCTTCAACGCGAATGGTCAGGAAGTCGGCCGCAAGGTCGTGAACCAGCAGGCGAGCGGAAGCTCGTGGGTGACGCTCGGCACGTGGAGCTTCACCGCCGGCTGGAACAAGGTCGTGCTGTCGCGCTGGGCGACGCCCGGCAAGGTCGTGGTCGCCGACGCTGTTCGGGTACGCTGAGCTCCGGGAGCCTCAAGGCTTGCTGGCGACGTACAGGTCGTGGATCGGTGTCGTGCCTCCGGACGTGCGGCTGAAGTACAGGACGCAGTCATCGGCGGAGATCCACGCGGGGACGTCGATGAACTGGCTGCTGAGCTCGGCGACAAGGACCGGCTCGCCGAACCCGGTGACGGCCGACGTTCGCCGTGCGACCCAGATGTCCGAGGCGCCAGCGCCGCCGGGGCGCTCCGCAGAAAAATAGAGCGACAGCTCGTCGGGGGTCAGCGTCGGACTATCCAGCTGCGTGCCGGTCTGCAAGTTGGTGCCGGTGACCAGGCTTGCCGGCCCGAACGTCGTGCTGGTGCGAGCCGAGCGATAGAACTGCGCGGTGCCCGACCTGTCCGACACGAAGTAGAGCGCGCTGTGGTTGGCAACCACGAACGGTGCGCGGTCATGGTTGGTGGTGTTGAGCGCGGCGACCGAGGCGTGAGACCCGAAGGCGCTCGCGGTGCTGGCTCGCGTCGCCATATGGATGTTGGCGTCCGCGGATCCGTCCGGTTGGTAGGCGAGGTATAGCGACAGCCCATCTGCTGTGAGCGAAGGGCGATGGCGGATTCCGGCGGGGTCCACGCCGGCGAGCGGCGCTGGGCTGCCGAACGCGTTCGTTCGGGAGCTGCGGGTCGCGAGCCGTAGCTCGGTACTCGCGGAGTAGATAATCGTGAGCTCGTCGGTCGAGAGCGTCGCCCCCAGCTCCTGCAAGGACGTGTTGAGCGCAGCGAGTGCGAGCGGCGTGCCGAACGGTTTCAATGTATCGCACCGGGGAGCGGGTGCAGCGTCGGTGGTGGCGTCTGCGCCCGCACCGTCACCGACGGAGGCGTCACGCGTCGTGTCGCTCACGCTGCCGCAGCCAGCTCCCGATGCGAGAATAAATGCCGTCGCCAGAGGCCTCATTCGACCAGTATAGCGCCGGGACGCATGACCAGAGCCAACAGGTGTTGCGTTCACGCGATCTGCACGGTCGACTGTCGCTTAAGCGAGCGCGACGACAGCGCGCGCGATCGCAGCGGCGAGCGCCTCGGGCTGCTCGAGCGTTGGATCGTGACCGGCGTTGGGAATCGCCTCGAACGAGACAGAGGGCAGCGCGCGCACCATGCCCGCGAACTTGTCGTCCTCGGCACCGACGATCAGCGCGATCTTGCTCGCGAGTGCGCCCATGTCGGCGCGGTAGTCCGGCATCGCGGCGAGACCCATCGTCTCGAGGCTGCGCGCGAGCGGCTCGGGGAGCAGGGCGAGACGCTTGTCGCGACGCGCGTTGAGCACCTCGACGGGCGCACGAGTCTGCGTCGCAAAGATCGGCTGCCCGGTCCACGCCTGCTCGAACGCGACGATGCCCTCCTCGCGCAGCATCTTTGCCCACGCCGCATCACTGTCGCGACGCGCAGACCTCTCGATGTCGTCGCGGAGGCCCGGGTTCACGCCGATGAGCACCCCACGAGTGCAGCGCCGGCTCGCGACGAGCCCGAGTGCGACGCGGGCACCAAGGGAATAGCCCACGGCGACCTCGCAGTGGTCGAGCTGCTGTGCGACGAGCTCGAGGTTGTCGTCCCAGCTCTCGGCGATCTCGATGCGACCGTGACCCGGAAGCGTGACGAGGACAGGCGGCTCGGGCAGCTGCCACGCCGTGATCACGCCGTCCCAGAATGAAGGCTCTCCCGCGAAGCCGTGCAGTAACGCGCAGCGCATCAGACCAAGTTCGTCGACGGAGCGACGACGAGCTTGATGAACTCTTCACGCGTGGCGAGCTCGAGGAAGACGCCACGGACGCCACTCGTGACGAGCCGCGCCTCGTGCGCACCGACGCCGCGTGCCGCCATGCACATGTGCATGCCCTCGATGTAGACCGCCGAGCCTTGGCTCTGCAGCTGCTCGTGCAGGATGTCGGCGAGCTCGTGCGTGAGGTCCTCTTGCAGTCGCGGGCCGCGTGCGATCAGGCGCGCGAGGCGGCTGAGCTTGGACAGCCCCAGAACCTTCTCGGTCGGGATGTACGCCATCGAGATGCGATAGATGACCGGCAGCAGGTGATGCGGGCACACACCGAATGCGGTGTTGCCCTTCGAGATCACCATCTCGGTGTACTTCGCCGGGAACGTCTTCGCGAGCAGCGCCTCGACCGCAGGCTTCACCTGCTTCTGGTCGTGGACGAGCTCGTGGAACCCTTTCGCGGCGCGCGCGGCCGTGTCGATGAAGTTCGGGTCGGTGGTCTCGTAGCCGAGCTGGCGGAGCCCCGCGATGATCTTGTCGTAGCCTTCGGTGAAGAGGGCGAGCGCTTCGGGATCGAGCTCCATGGAGTGTCCTTGTACTTCGTCAGGATCGCGGTCGTCGCCGCGGCGATACCGAGGCCCGCAGCGTCGGCCAGGCCCACGCGCGTGATGCGGTCGTAGCCCGGAACGCCCCGCTCGACAAGCGTGGTGGCCCGCGCTCGATACACCGCGATTCGGAGGCGGCGGTGCGTGAGCGTCTGATCGTGGAAAGCGACCGGTTTGGCATCGACCGCCGTAACGCCGAGCGCACGCGCGATCTCCAAGACGGTCTCGCCCTGCGGCAGCTCCCACAGCCCACCGAACAGACCCTTTGGTTCGCGTCGCGCGAGCACGAGCTGCCCGCCGTCCTCGATCCACAGCGCTGCACGCGCGAGCACGGGAAGCTCGCTCTGTTTTTTGCGCGCGGGCACGACCGGCAGCACATCCTGGCGACCCGTGCGCGCGGCCTCGCATTGCTTCGCGAGCGGGCACACCAGACAGCGCGGCGACGTCGGCGAGCACACCGTCGCGCCGAGCTCCATCAAGCCTTGGTTCAGCTCGCCGGGCGCATGCTTCGCCGGCAGCGCTGCCATCAGCGCGCCGGCACACGCCCACAGCGCCTTGGTACCGGCGGTCGACTTGATATCGATCGCGATGCCGTAGACCCGCGCGAGCACGCGCGCGACGTTACCGTCGACGAGTGGCGTGCGCTCGCCAAACGCGATCGACGCGATCGCACCGGCGGTGTACGGCCCGATGCCGGGGACTGCGCGCAGCTCACTCGCGCGACCGGGCAGGGCGCCTGCCCACTTCGTGCTCACCTCGCGCGCGCCGTTCCACAGATTGCGTGCGCGCGAGTAGTAGCCAAGGCCTGCCCACGCGGCGAGCACGTCGTCGAGCGGCGCCGCGGCGAGGTCGCTCACCGTCGGGAACTTCTGCATCCAGCGCTCCCAGTACGGGATCACGGTCTGCACCCGCGTCTGCTGCAACATGATCTCGCTGACCCAGATCGCATACGGGTCACGCGTCCGTCGCCAGGGCAGGTCGCGCCGGTCACGCTGATAGTGCGTGACGATCGCGGCAGCCACCGCAGCGTGATTCACACCCTCAATTGTACATGTGGATCATCATGAACACTTCGGGGTTGAAGATGATCCCGATGGTCGTGTCGCTCGACTTCGTCGTCTCGTTCGGAATGCCGGCCTGCACCTTGCTCTGGCGGTAGTCGATCAGCGGGTTCGTGATGCTGAACGACAGGTTCCAGTGCGGCGACAGCCAGCTGGTGACCGCGACGCCGTAGCCAAGAAAGAAGGCATTCTGGGTCGTCGCGTTGTAGTCACCCTCGGGGTTCGACTTCGTATTCGCGAAGCCGACGCTGCCGAGTGCCTCGAGATCGAACTTGCCGCGTGATACGAGCGGCAAGCGGAGTAGCAGCCCGAGTGCGAACGCCGTGATCTTGTCGGTGTCCTCGCCAGTCGGCGTGTCCTGATCGCTCGTCGTGTTGGAGATGCGAATCGCCGGCTCGAACGTCAGGCCCGACGACAGGCGCAGGCGCAGCGTCGAGATGTTCGGCATGTCGAGCGCCATCGGCGTCGAGTAACCAATACCGAGGCCAATCGCGAGTCCGGTCGGTCGCAGGTCGTCGCTCGGCTCCTCGACCACGGTCTGGACCGGCTGGGGCTGCACCTGCACGCTCGTCTGCACGACGGGCTCCGGCGGCGGCGGCGGTGGATCAAACGGCGGGGGCGTGGTCGTGGAATCCATCGGCGGTGGCGGCGGGCCCGGTTGCGCGAACGCGACTCCACCGACGGCAGTCATCGCTAGGACCAAAGATAGAGAGCGCATCGCATTTTCTCCAGGTGACTAAGGATCGTCGAGACACAGGCCGGTGCACTGATCGAGCGCGCTGCAGGTCTGCGCATTGCTGACGACGCAATCCATGCACTCTTCACTGACCGCCGGGATGTCCGGCAGACATTGCTCGGTCACGCACTGCTCGACCTGGCCGGCGGACACGAAGCACTCGCAGTACGCGTTGCACACGGCCTCTGCCCGTTGCTGAGGAGTCTCCTCGAAGCAACCGGTGCTCATCACACCGACGGCCACGAGGGCGATCAGCTGGCCCCCCACGAGTCGCATCGCGCTAATTGTCCCGCGCCGCGACCGCTGCACGCAAATTTCTTACAGGTTTCGCGAGCTGGGACGCGACTGAATCGTGACCGCGGTCCGCTCGGCACTCGTCGGTGCGGACTGGGTGGTCGCGCGGGCGGCGACCAGCACGTGGCCGCCGTCGTTGACGGTGACTGCGCCCGACGCTGCGGGCGAGGCGGAGAGCGTGGCCCACCACGCCTGCGCCAGATCGTCGGTCCACGCGTGCTCGGCGGGAATCTCGATGCGGGCCAGTGCCTTCGCGAGGCTGCGTGCATCGGGGCGCTCGTCGGGTTCCTTGGCGAGACAGCGGAACAGCAGCTCCTCGAGCTCGCGGGGCAGCCAGCCCTTCACCTTGTCGCGCAGCGTCGGAATCGGCTCCATCACGTGTGCGCGGAGGATCTCCTCCTCGGTCGCGCGCGCATAGATCTCCTGGCCGGTCAGCAGGTACCAGCCGACGCACGCGAGCGCATAGATATCACCGCGCGGGTGCAGCGGCGCAGCGATGGCTTGCTCGGGCGGGATGTAGCCCGGCGTGCCGATCACGACACCCTCGGTGGTCAGGCGCTCGCCCGACTCCGTCGAGGCAGGTATCGACTTGCCACCGATCTGCGGACGCTCGATCGGATCGGCGATGTTGTGGACGATACCGAAGTCGAGAACCTTGACGATGTCGACCTCGTCGGCTGCGCGGCACAGCTCGAGGTTCGCGGGCTTCACATCACGGTGCAGCAGGCCCGCATCGTGCGCTTCAGCGAGTGACTGGCACGCCTGACCGAGGATGCTGATCACGCGCGCCGACGACTGCGGACCGTGGTCCTTCACGAGGACGCTGAGGTCGAGACCCTCGAGCAGCTCCATCACGTAGAAGAACGTGCCGTCGTCAGTGACGCCGTAATCGTAGAGCGCGATCGTGTGGCGCGACGTCATCGAGGCGAGCGTCTGCGCCTCGCGACGGAACCGTTCCTGGATCAGCTCGGCATGCTGGCGATCGCGGAGCACGTCTTTTCGCACCAGCTTGATCGCCGCTCGTCGCGCCAGCAGCTGATGCTCGGCGCGCCACACCTCGCCCATGCCGCCCGCACCGAGCTTCTCGACGAGGCGATAACTGCCGAGCTGCTTCGCGCGCGCCTCGGCAGATCGTGCCGCCTCGCGGGCCGCGGTCACCGTGCGTCGCATGCGCAGGATGTTCCACGCGAACATCAGCGCGACACCCATCGCGATCGCGAGGGCCGCACCCGAGGCGATGATCGAGTCGCGGGACAGGCGCTTCATCGCGCCGAACAGCGTGCTCTCCGGTACGAGCGTCGCGAGGTACCAGTCGAGCGAGCTGTCGGTTCCTGCCTGCTTGCCGCCGACGATCGCGATCGAGGCGAAGTAATCGCCGTCGCCGGTCTTGAGGTGCAGAAAGCGTTGTTGTGGCGCCACCGACGTCCCGATCACCTTGAACAGCGCGGCGAGTGCCGGGTCCTTGAAGTCGGTGTGGCTGAGCAGCCGCTTCTCGGCCGCGGCCGTGGTCGGCAGCTCGACCGACGGGTACGCGAGGATCGTTCCATCCGCCGTGAACATCACGTTGCGTGCGCCGATGAGCGGGGGCTTCCGGATGAACTCCGACAGGCTCACCACGTCGAAGTCGATCGTGATCACCGCGCTCAGCTCGCCCGCCATCGTGTAAACGGGCTCGCTCACGGTGATGCCGGTCTTGCCCGAGCTCGAGAACACGCGAGGCGGCATCCACACGCGTTTCTTGCCATCGACCGCAGCCTTGTAGTGCGACCGCTCGCGCGGCTCGTAGGTGTTCGTCTCCTTGCTGATCTCGATCGGCACCCCGTCGACGCGGTAGTTCACGCGCGACGTTCCGTCTTCGCCGACCTTGCTCTCGTGGACGCGGACGATGCCCTTGCCGGTCGGGTTGTCCTCGATATAGGTCCCCCACATCACGCCGGTCGGGAACGCGATGCTCGCGTTCCAGATGCCGGGGCGCCCGAGCACCGCATCGTGGAGGCGGGTGAGCGCGTCAGGCGTCGGCATCGCCTCGTTGGCCAGCGTCTTCATCGTGGCGAGTACGGGGTTGGCCTGGTCGAGCGCGAACTCGACGTCGTGCTTCACGGACTGCGCCTGCGCGACGAGCTGATGGCGCGCCATGCTCTCGGCGGTGTCCTTCGTGGCGCGCCGGCCGAGCAGGAGCACGGCGACGCCCGCGAGGATCACGAGCGAGGGCAGGATGATCAGCACGCCGCCGGGCGAGGCGAACAGCCGCGCAATCCGTGCGGCGGGAGGACTGGCTCCCGCTGCCGTGCTGGTTACGAGCGGCGCGTCAGCCACGCGCACATGGTACCGCACCCCGGTCGCGCGAAGATGCGCTGCGCGGTAGCCATCGGTGGCGAAAACGCCAGTGGTTTTACCAAGGTGGAGCGCCGAAAATAGTCGGTCACGAAACACCGCGATCCGAGCACTTGGGAGGCATGCACGCACGCGTCGCCCTCGTGGCTCTCGCACTCTCGACCACCGTGGTTCACGCCGAGGACGTCTCGCCGGCCGAGATCACGCTCCATGCAGCGGTGGCTCCCAACGGCGACGAGGTCCGCCTGGTCACCACGATCGGCGGCAAGGCACCGACGGCGACGCTACAGATCGGCAAGACGCCGCCGGTGGAGCTCGCGACCGCCGATGGCATCGGCACGCTCGAGGTCGCGCACGGCAAGGTCGTCGCCGCGCTCGCGGTGATGGACGAGAAGGAACCGTTCCGCATCCACGTCGGCGTGACCACGACCAAGCTCGCGCGTCCCGGGAAGCGATTCGACATGCCGTTCGCGCTGGGTATGACTGCGACGCCAACGGGCTTCACCGTGTTCTTCCAGGAGGTGGAGATGCAGAACACGAACGAAGCGCACACGTACATGGTGAAGCTCGACAAGGACGGCAAGCCGGACGGCGACCTCAAAGAGGTGCACGTACCGTGGTGGCTCGGCGACGCCGCGTGGAACGGCAAGGGCTATCACCTCGCGCTGTACTACGCGGGCGGCGGTGGCACGCGGCTCAGCATGGTGAGTCTCAGCGAGGCGGGCGTGCCGGAGCAGCATCCTGACTGGGCGAGCGCGCCGGGGCAGCTCTCGGACATGAACCTCGTCGCAAGTGGCGGCAAGATCTTCGCGTACTACCGCGGTGGCGTCGACCGTCTGCACGTCACCGATGTCACGGCGATCGGCCAGTGGGGCGGCAAGACGCAAGCGGCCAAGGATCTCGGCGCGCTCGCCGCGGATCAGGCGATCGCGATCAACGCGAAGGGCCAGCCGATGCGCGTCAAGGCGGCGCCGGTCGCGAAGCCGCTGCCGAAGCCGAAGAAGAAGTAACGCTACTCCGCGCGGCAGGGCCACACGCGCCACGACACGCCGCCGAGCGAGTCACGCAGCACGAGGGCGAGCTGACCTTCGACGCGATCCTCGGCGGCCACGGTCACGTACGCCGCGTGCAGATCGAAGTCGTGCATCGTTCCGCACGAGGTCAGCCAGTTCACGATGTCGCTCTGGTCGTCGGCCTCGACGAACAGTCGCGTCTCCACGGTCTCGTCCGTGGAGAACACGATCTCGGCATCGGCGGCCGGCTCGACGCCGTCGATCGTCAGGCCGAGGATCGGCGGGTTGATGCCCTCGCGACCGAGGAACACGGACTTGATCGCGCCAAAGCCGTTGCCCTCGGGCGACATCACCTCGGTGGGCCACGCGACCGCAACGCCAACGCGCAGCTGTACCGGCTCGCCGGCAGGCAGGCCGAGCTCGGTGCGCACCTGGGCGAGACGCTCCTCGCTCGGTGCGGTGACGACCCAGTGCGTCCCGTTGAACGACACCGTGTCGGCGAGGCTCCCGGGCGTGATCACCTGCGCGAAGTCAGGCGACTTGACCTCGACGGGCCCGACCTCGTAGCCGAGGAGGGTATCGAGCTGCGAGGTCTCGCCGGGCAGGATCGCAGGGGGCTCGGCGCGGACCGCAATGATGCGATCGTGGTCGAGCTCCCACGGCTCATCGATGTCCGTGTTGCAGCCGGTCGCGACGATCGCGAGGACGAGGAGGCGCGTCACAGGACACCTCGCAGACCGATCGACGGGATGATCGGGATCGACGTGAAGGCCGCGCGCTGCGTGAAGTCGTAGTTGTAGAAGTACGTCACGATGCTCTCGTTCATGTAGACGTTCTGCACGTCGAGGAACGCGGTGAGTGCAGTCGGTCCCCACTTCCAGTTGTAGTCGACGCGCAGGTCGAGCTGGTGGTGCATCGGTGCGCGCTCGGAGTTCGGCGGCGCGTAGAGCGGGATGTAGAAGTTGCGGTCGCTGTCGAGGATCGAGCCGGTTGCCGGCGTGTAGGGCAGGCCGGAGTACAGCTGGAAGCGACCGCCGAGCTGCCAGCGCTTCTTGGGGCTCTGCCAGCTCGCGGCGGCGTTCATGCTGTGCGTCTGATCGAACGTGAACAGACGCTCTGGCTCGCCAGGGCGATCGGTGCGCGTCGACTTCGAGAGCGAGTACGACAGCCAGCCGAACCACGGCCCACCGCGATACGTCGCGAGCAGCTCCGCGCCGACGGTGCGACCGCGGCCGCTGTTGCCGAGCTCGCCGGTCATCTCGCGCGTGATGAGGCTCGTGCGATCGGTGTAGTAGGTCGAGGCCTGCACGCGCACGCCGGCTTTCGGCTCGTACTGCAGACCGAGGATGTTCTGCGTCGAGCGCTCGCCCTTGACGTCGGTCTCGAGGTTCTCGGACTGGAACTCGGGCGGCCGAACGTAGGCGCCCGCCGACAGACGCGCCGTGAGCTGGGGTGTGATGCGAACCTTGATCTCGCCGCGCGGCTGCACCGCGACGTCACCGGGGCGCGCGAACGCATCGGCACGCACGCCGACGGTGGCGCGGATGCGAGGGTCGAAGTTCGCCGACACGGCCGTCCAGCCCGCGAAGTCCGGTACCCAGAACGTGCCGTTGAACTTCGTCGATGTGTCGCGCGGATCGAAACCGTCGAACTGCTCGCCCTCGCGCATCTCGACGGGCAGCGCGATCTCGAGGCTCGACCGACCGATCTGCATCTCGGCGCCGCCACGCCACTCGACGTTCGTGAGACCGATCGCCTTGTCGTAGGTGCGAGTGACTTCGGCGCGCGGCGTGATCGTCGGCTGCCGCACGCGGATGTACTGGTACGCGCCCGCCTCGAACACGAACTCGGGTGCGAGGCCCGAGAGTGCGAGGTTCGCGGTCCACGGACCGTCGTGATAGTTCGCCGCCGCGGTCAGGCGCACGAACCGCGTGCGGTTGAAGAAGCGCTTGGTATCGGCTTCAGTGTCCTTGGTGCCGTACAGCTCGAACGTATCGATCGTACCGAGGCTCGAGATCGCGAGGCGCCACTTCGAGCTGAGCTCGTGGTCGATGCGGAACTGGCCGTCGTAGTAGCTCGGCACCGTGGTGAGCGACAGGTCGACGCTCTCGGGGATGAGCGACGGCAAGACGAAGTCGATCGTCGAGCGTCGCATGCCGAACATGTACTTCGTCTTCTTGTTGAACCGACCCTGCGCGAGCAGGCCGCCGTCGATCAACGAGATCTCGGCCTGCGCGGTGCGCTCGTCACTGCCCGGACGCGTGGTGAGCGACACGATACCGCTCGATGCGCGGCCGAACGCGACGTCGTAGCCGCCGGGGATGAAGTCGAGCGACTGGATCGCCTCGGCCGGCAGCACCGCACGAAAGCCGATGTTGTGGAACAGCACCGGGATCTCGAAGTTGTCGACGAGGACCTTGCTGTCCTGCGGCGAGCTACCGCGAATCACGACGCCCGAGTAGCCGAGCGGAATCTGCAGATTGACGACGCCGGGCATCACGGTCAGCGCGCGCACGACGTCGCCACCGGTGCCGGGCACCCGCTGCAGCTCCTCGCGATCGAGCTTGGCTGCACCGGCGACGGGCGGCGGCGCATCGCCGGACACTTCGATTGTCTCGGCCGTCTGCTGCGCGGTGAGCATCACGATGTCGTCGAGCGTGGCGGCGTCGACCGTGGCGAGGCCGATCTCGTAGTTCTCGACCTCGATGACGAGCGTTGCCCCGAACGGCGCCTGGATGCGAAACCAGCCGGTCTTGTCGGTCGTGACCTGCTCGGACTGACCCTCGATGCTGACCCGTGCGCCGCGCAGCGGCCGGCCCAGGGCGTTGATCACGCGACCGCGAACCGTGGACGTCGGGTCGGGAGGGGGTGGCGGCTGCGGCGGCTGGTCCCCGGGTGGCGATGCCGGCGGCGGCGGTTCCGCGGGCGTATTGGGTTCCGGCTGTGCAGACGCGATGCCCGCAAGGCCAACGACACAGACACCAACAAAGATCCGCACAGGCACCCGGGGCCTGCAGCAATGAGCGTGCCGGCTCGAGCTCATCCGAGGCACGGATGTTAGGGCCCTCGGCCTGGTTACAGATCCGACAGGTGCAGGAAATCCGTGCACGCACCGTCCCATGCGACACTCCACCGCGTGCTGTGGCTGCGCGTATTCGCGGTCGTCGTCCTCGCGGGCTGTGGCCGCGTCCGGTTCGATGACGTCTCAGGCTCGGGTGCAATCGATGCGTCGGGCCTGGGTGACGATGCCGCCGACGCCACGCTGTTTGTCTGTAACCCCATCGGGCATGACGAGGACGCCGACGGAACCGACGACGCTTGCGATGTCTGCCCGCACCTCAGTGGTAGCCAGCAAGACGGAGATGGCGATCGCGTCGGTGACGACTGCGATCTCGAGCCCACTCTCCCGAACCAGCAGATCGTGTTCTTCGATGCGTTCTCCGCGTTCGATCCCGCGTGGACGACCGACAACGGAGCGAGCGTGGGCGGCGACGAGCTCGTGCTCGACGCGGTCGACAGGTCGCGCAGCATTCACCGGCCCTACACGCTCGGCCAGGACTGGTTCCTCCTCGGGCTGACCACCGGGCCGTCAGGCGCCGGCAATCACCTGGTCTCGCTCGTCACGTCGCCGAACAGCGGCGGCACTGGCTTCTACTGCGAGATGTACAACGACGGGACGACCGTGACGATGTTCACGTACTCGCCCGACGGCGCGAGCTTCCTGCACGACGGCATCGCCACCTGGGCGCAGCCGCTCGTGAATGGCGGCGGCACGTTCGAGTATCTGCTCACGGGCCCCGAGGCGCGTTGCCGATCCGTGTGGAACGGCGACGTCCGTTCCACCGTGGGCACGCGGCCCGCGACCATCACGCCCGAACGTCTCACGCTCTATGCGGAGAACATCGACGCGCAGGTCGCGTGGATCATCCAGATCCGGACGCTGCCGTAGTACTGCGCCCTGCATGTTGGTGGTCACGTGCTCGTGCTCGTGTCACGTGCTCGTGCTCGTGTCACGTGCACGTCCACGACTCTCAACCCACGTCGGATGCCACCTATGTGCCCGGTCTGCACCGAAATGGTTCCCGCTTGCACCCCGACCACGGAATTGCGCTCAGATTGGTAGCGCGTGCACGAGGTGATCACCAACTTGCAGGGACCTGTACTTAGAGTGCTCACCGAAAACGACAACGGGCCGATCCGAGGATCGACCCGCTGCTTGGTGCCCCTCCGTATGGAGGGTGGACTACCTAGTGCTCGTAGTCGTGGCCGTGACCCTCGTGGCCACCGCCCTTCTCGTCCTTCTTGGGCTTCTCGGCGATCAGCGTCTCGGTGGTGAGCATGAGGCCCGCAACCGACGCCGCGTTCTGAAGCGCCGTGCGAACGACCTTGGTCGGGTCGATCACGCCAGCCTTGACGAGGTCCTCGTACTGGAGCGTCGCGGCGTTGAAGCCGAACGCGCCCTTACCCTCTTTGACCTTCGCGACGACGATCGAGCCGTCGGTGCCCGCGTTGGCGGCGATCTGGCGAAGCGGCTCCTCGAGCGCGCGACGGACGATGTTGACGCCGTAGCGGCGGTCATCCTCGAACGTCAGCTTGTCGAGTGCAGCGATCGAGCGGACGAGAGCAACACCGCCGCCGGGGACGATGCCTTCCTCGACAGCCGCGCGGGTCGCGTACATCGCGTCCTCGACGCGAGCCTTCTTCTCCTTCATCTCGACCTCGGTCGCCGCACCGACGCGGATCACCGCGACGCCGCCGACGAGCTTGGCCAGACGCTCCTGGAGCTTCTCGCGATCGTAATCCGACGTGGTCTCCTCGATCTCACGGCGGATCTGCTTCACGCGACCTTCGATCGCTTCCTTCTTGCCGCCGCCCTCGATGACGGTGGTGTTGTCCTTGTCGATCGTGATCTTCTTCGCGCGACCGAGGTCGGTGAGCGTGAGGTTCTCGAGCTTGAGGCCGAGGTCCTCGGTCACTGCCTCGCCACCCGTGAGGGCCGCGATGTCCTGCAGCATGGCCTTGCGGCGATCGCCGAAGCCCGGCGCCTTGACGGCGGCGACCTGCAGCGTGCCACGGAGCTTGTTCACGACGAGCGTCGCGAGGGCCTCGCCGTCGACGTCCTCGGCGATGATCACGAGGGGCTTGCCCTGCTTCGCGACCTGCTCGAGAACCGGCAGGAGCTCCTTCATGTTCGAGATGCGCTTCTCGTGGATGAGGATGTACGCGTCGGTCATGTTGACCGTCATACGCTCGCTGTCCGTCACGAAGTACGGGGACAGGTAGCCACGGTCGAACTGCATACCTTCGACGACGTCGAGCTCGCTGGTGATCGTCTTCGCCTCTTCGACGGTGATGACGCCTTCCTTGCCGACCTTCTTCATCGCCTCGGCGATCATCTCGCCGATCTCGGTGTCGCCATTGGCGCTGATCGTGCCGACCTGAGCGATCTCTTCCTTGCCCTTGGTCGGAGTCGACATCTTCTTGACCTCGTCGATCACCGCGGCGACGGACGCCTCGATGCCACGCTTGAGGTCCATCGGGTTGAGACCCGCTGCAACGAGCTTCGCGCCCTCGTTGTAGATCGCCTGCGCGAGAACGGTCGCGGTGGTCGTGCCGTCGCCGGCGACGTCAGAGGTCTTGGAAGCGACCTCCTTCACCATCTGCGCGCCCATGTTCTGGAACTTGTTCTCGATCTCGACTTCCTTCGCGACGGTGACGCCGTCCTTGGTCACGGTCGGAGAGCCCCAGCTCTTCTCGATCACGACGTTACGACCGCGCGGGCCGAGGGTGACTTTCACCGCGTTGGCGAGCAGGTTGAGGCCCTTGGCGATTTCGCTCCGGGCACTCGACGAAAAAATGATTTCTTTGGCAGCCATGTTCGTAGTCCTGTTTCGCTTCTGTGATCAGTCAAGAACCGCGAGGAGGTCTTCCTCGCGAAGGATGAGGTGCTCGTCGCCGTCGATCTTCACTTCGGTGCCGCTGTACTTGCTGAACAGCACCTTGTCGCCGGCCTTCACCTCGAGCGCGATGACCTTGCCATCCTTGTCGCGCTTACCAGCGCCGACGGCGATGACCTTGGCCTGGATCGGCTTCTCTTTCGCCGAATCCGGGATGAAGAGACCACCAGAGGTCTTGGTCTCTTCCTCAAGACGCTTCACCAGAATGCGATCGTGCAGTGGACGGATTTTCATGTCCGCACCTATAAGACCGTGGCGCGGCGTTGGCAACCCCCAAGCGTGAGTGCTAACAACTATCGACAAACTGTAATTATTACAACAGTTTGAAAAACACACGAATCTCGTGGTAAACCGCACCCATGAAGGGCGCCGCTCTCGTCGCCGTGTTCGCGCTCAGCGGATGCGCGTTCGCGCAGAAACATCCAGCGATCACCGTTGGCCTCGTCGCAGGGACGATGGGATTTGGGACGTGTGGTCTCGCGGTCGACAAGCTCGGCACGTGCGCGGCGGTCGGCGGGATTGCCGGGCTCGCGATCGGCGGGATCACCGGTCTCGTCACGACGTTCTTCGATACGAGCGCGCACGGGCTGCCGCAAGATCCCGAGGACGAACCGATCCGGCGCGTGAAGAGCCAGGGCGAGCCGCCGGGGCCGTACCTGCCGCCCGAGCCGAATCCGCTGCCCGCGACCGCGTTGCCCGATGGTAGCGGCTCGGCCGCCACGCCCGCACCGCCTCCGCCGGCACCGCCTCCGCCCGCACCGCCTCCGCCCGCGCCGCAGTTGTGATCAGCGGCGCAGCGTGACGCGTAGCTCGGTGAGCCCGCGCAGCGCGAGCATCGGGCGGTACTCCGGCTTCTCGGTCGCGAGCTCGAGCGACGTCGTCCCACCGACGAGCTTGCCGATCGCCGCCTTGCCCTCGGCCCGCGCGAGCGCAGCACCGACGCAGAAGTGCGGCCCGCCACCAAAGCTGAGCGGCTTCGGATCGGCCCGCGAGATGTCGAGCTCGTCGGGCCGGTCGTAGCGCCGCGGATCGCGATTGGCCGCGCCGAGCATGATCGTGATCGGCATCTCCGGTGGCAGCGTCACGCCCTCGATCTCGATGGGCTCGATCGGCACACGCGGCGCGAACTGCACCGGCGTGTCGAAGCGCAGCAGCTCCTCGATCGCGTTGTCGATCACTGCCGGCTCCGCGCGCAGCTTCGCGAGCTCCGTGGGATGGCGGAGCAGGGCG
>JBBQFU010000081.1:0-31839 GCA_038322185.1 Haliangiales bacterium | reverse complement strand
GACCCCTCGCCAACCGCGGTCGACGCTAGTGGTGCTATTTGTGTCTGACCCTCGCCGCTCATCACACTCGCCAACCGCGGTCGACGCTAGTGGCGCTATTTGTGTCTGACCCTCGCCGCTTATGAAGCTGCTCGACGGCAGCCGTTACGCGCGTGGCATCGAGCTTCTCGAAGCGATCGTCGCGATGCTGAGCAAGATGACCTGACGGCGCCATGACGCCGCCGGTCTACGTCAATGTCGAAGGTGGAGTTGACGTTCACGTTCACGTCAAAGTCCACGTCCACGTCCACGTCAACGTCGACGTCGACGTTTGAGCTCCTCGGCTTAGTTGTTCTGCGGGAAGCCGAGGTTCACGCCGCGGTGGCGCGGATCCGGCCAGCGCGAGGTGACGATCTTGGTGCGCGTGTAGAAGTGCACGCCATCGCGGCCGTAGATGTTGTGGTCGCCGAACAGCGACGCCTTCCAGCCACCAAACGAGTAGTACGCCACGGGCACCGGAACCGGCACGTTGATGCCGACCATGCCGACCTCGACCTCGTGCTGGAACTTGCGAGCCGCCCCACCATCGTTGGTGAAGATGGCGACGCCGTTGGCGTACGGGTTCGCGTTGATCAGCTTGATCGCCTCGTCGTAGGAGGCGAGGCGCGTGATGCCGAGCACCGGGCCAAAAATCTCCTCCTTGTAGATCGACATGTCCGGCTTGACGTTGTCGAACAGGCACGGACCGAGGAAGAAGCCCTTCTCGCGACCGGCGACACGCAGCGTGCGGCCGTCGGAGACGAGCGATGCGCCCTCGCTGACACCCGCGTTGACGTAGCCGGTCACCTTGTCGAGGTGCGCCTTGTTGATCAGCGGGCCCATCTCGTTGTCCTTCTCGAGGCCGTCGCCGACCTTGAGCTTGGAGATGCGCTCCTGGATGAGCGGCACGAGCTTGTCGGCAGCGTCGCCGACGGCGCACAAGACCGAGATCGCCATGCAGCGCTCACCCGCCGAGCCGTAGCCTGCCGAGACTGCGGCGTCTGCGGCGAGCTCCATGTCGGCATCGGGCAGCACGATCATGTGGTTCTTCGCGCCGCCGAGCGCCTGCACGCGCTTGCCGTGGCGCGTGCCGGTCTCGTAGATGTACTGCGCGATCGGCGTCGAGCCGACGAAGGAGATCGCCGAGACCTTGGGATGCTCGAGCAGACGATCGACGGCGACCTTGTCACCGTGCACGACGTTGAACACGCCCGGCGGCAGGCCCGCATCGGCGAGCAGCTGCGCGCAGAACATCGCGGCCGACGGATCGCGCTCGCTGGGCTTGAGGATGAACGTGTTCCCGCACGCGATCGCGATCGGGTACATCCACATCGGCACCATCGCGGGGAAGTTGAACGGCGTGATGCCAGCGACCACGCCGAGCGGCTGGCGGATCGAGTAGGAGTCGACCTCGGTCGAGACGTTCTCGGAGAACTCGCCCTTGCCGAGGTCCGCGATGCCGCACGCGAACTCGATCACCTCGAGGCCGCGGTTCACTTCACCGAGCGCGTCGGCCGTGACCTTGCCGTGCTCGAGCGTGAGCAGGCGCGCGATGTCGTGCTGATGCTTGTCGACCAGCTGGCGGAACGCGAACAGGACCTTGGTTCGCTTCGCGATCGAGACCGAGCGCCACGACAGCGATGCCTTGTGCGCCGACTCGACCGCCTCGTCGACGACGGCAGGCGTCGCGAACGCGACTTTCGCCTGGACCTCGCCAGTTGCCGGGTTGAAGACATCGCCTTGGCGCTCGGCCGCCTTGTCGTACGTCTTGCCATCGATCCAGTGAGTGATCGTCTTCGTCGCCATGGAGGCGGTAGCCGTACCATGGCCGCCGCCGACGGTGAACAGCGTTTTTACGGCACCAGAGCGTCAGGGCACCTCATGGCACTTGCACCAGCTCGGAGCGCCACGCAGCGCCGGTTCCGATCTGACCATCGCTGTTGTTGCCCCAGCAAAACAGCCGGTTTCCGGTCTTGAACGCGCAGCTCTGGCTTTCGTAGGACGCCGTGGAGACCCAGTCCGTATCGGTGCCGACCTGTGATGGCGTCGGGTTCGGCGAAGAACTCCGTGATCCGATGCCGAGCTGGCCGCGCGTATTGGAGCCCCAGCACCACAGCGACCCATCGGTGCGCACGCCGCAGCTGTGCAGGAATCCGGCGCCGATCATCGCCCATTCGCCCATCACCGCCGTTGGCGTCGACTGATGACTCGTGCTCCCGGTTCCGAGCTGACCTGTGTAACCGGCGCCCCAGCAAGACCCCTGGCCGTTCGCGAGCACCGCGCACGTGTGAAACGATCCGCCTGAGATCTGTGCCACGTTTGTCAGCCCGGTACTGACCGGGTTCGCAGGCCCGACGAAGAGCGGAGATCCGGAACTGCTGCCGTCGCCCACATAGGGAGCGGGGCCCCAGCAGTAGGCCTCCGCGTTCGCCGCGACGACGCCGCATACGTGGCGCCGGCCCACCGCGAGAAGCGTCCAGGCCTGGGTGGAGACCTCGACGGGCGACAGCTCGGGAACGTCCTCGTTCGGCGAACCGTTGACCTGTCCGCCCGCGTTGTAGCCCCAGCACCAGATGCGCGCGGTCGTCGGATCGATCGTGCAGGTCGTTTGGTTCGCGCGCACGGTGGACCCAGACCTGATCTGTCCCGGCTGCACGAGGTAGTTCGTGTTGCCGGTGCCGAGCTGTCCCAGATAGTTGGCTCCCCAGCACCACACCTGACCGGCCTTGATCGCACAGGTGTGATCCTGCCCGGCACCGATGTCGGTCGCTGCCGTGAGCCCGTTCGGCGTCATCGCATCACGTGCGCGGGTATTGGTTCCGAGTTGCGAGCCTCCATTGGAGCCCGCGCAGTGCACGGCACCCGCTACATCGATGGCACAGGTGTGGCTGAGACCGGGCGCGACTGCGGTCCACGAGCCCGGCACCTCGACGGGCGTGGTCGGGCTCGTGCCTCCATCCCCGAGCTGTCCCCAGCCATCATCACCAAAACACCACATCGTCTCGTTGGACTCGATCAGGCACGTGTGGCCGCCGCCCATCGCGACGCGATTCCAGGAGCGACCCGCGTGGAGTGGCACCGGAATCAACACTGCATCCTGCTCGACGCCTAGTTGCCTGCGCGTGCTCTCCCCCCAGCAGAAGATCGCGCTGTCTTCTGCGCGCGCACACGCCCCTGCGCCGCTGGTGACAACGTCGACCCAATCCGTACGACTACCGGGAACGGTCACGCGCTCTGGCGCTGGACGACTGTCGAGCGTGCCATCGCCGAGCTGCCCGATGCCGTTGTTCCCCCAGCACATCAGCTCGCCGCCCTGCGTGATGCCGCATGCAGAGTTGTCCGCGAGACTGATCGACGCCCACGATGCGGCGCTCGTCATCTGCGGGCTGTCCGCCTTCAACGGCGCGGTGACACCGAACTGGCCGTTGGAGTTGTTGCCCCAGCACCACAGCTTGGCGGCACTGTCGATCGCACAGGTCGTGTCCGAGCCGACGCTGACCGAGCTCCATTGCATCGCCGGCACGACGTTGTAGGGCGACGATCGGTTGGCCATGGTGCCGTCACCGAGCTGACCGAGCTCGTTGTTGCCCCAGCACCACAGCGATCGATCGTCATCGCGCACGGCACAGGTATGAGCGTGTGTCGCGACCGATCGCCACGGCCCATCGCTTACCTTCTGCGGCAATATGCGTTGGCTCAGCGCGCCATCACCCACCTGACCATCGTCGTTTCGACCCCAGCACCAAAGGGAGCCGCCGGTCTGGATGCCACAGGTGGTGGAGTAGCGCGTTGCAACGGAGGTCCAGGTTGCTTCGCCACCCACGCGAGTCGGTGCATCGACCTGGATGTCCATCGATTGCGTCCCGGTCTCGCCGTTTGCGTTGCGTCCCCAGCAGAACAGGCCGCCGCTGGTATCGAGCGCGCAGGTATGGCCCAAGCCGGCCGAGACCTGGGCCCAGCGATGGACGATCACGGGTGCCGCATCCGGAGCCGGCGGGTCGGGCACGTGATCGAGTCGAAACACGTAGTCGCAACTCGCGACCACCGCGAGGACCCAAAGCCACCTCATCTACGGTAGTTTCCCACGAAACCTTTCGGGTTGAACGCTACTCGGGGCCTGTGATAGGCCCGGTCTTTCCCCAAACGCTCCTTAGGAGGCGCCGTGACTGCAGACCTGTCGATCACCGTCAATGGCATGAAGTTCGAGAACCCGTTCACGCTGGGTTCGGGCCCCCCGGGCACCAACGGCAAGGTCATCGCACGCAGCTATGACCTCGGTTGGGGCGGCATGGTCTGTAAGACTTTCTCACTCGATGCGTCGAAGGTCATCAACACGGCGCCTCGGTACGCGAAGGTCAAGGCCAAGGGCTCCGACGAGGTCATCGGCTTCCAGAACATCGAGCTGATCAGCGACCGTCCGTACGAGGACTGGCTCGACGATCTCAAGCAGCTCAAGAAGCAATATCCGACGAAGATCCTCATCGCCTCGATCATGGAGGAGTACCGCAAGGAATCCTGGCAGCGGATCGTGCGCGAAGTGCAGGAGACCGGCGTCGACGGTTTCGAGATGAACCTGTCGTGCCCGCACGGCTTGCCCGAGCGCAAGATGGGCATGGCGATGGGCGAGAACCCCGACATCGTCGAGGAGGTCGTCGGCTGGGTCAAAGAGGTCTCGAAGATTCCGGTCTGGGCGAAGATGACGCCCAACGTCGGTAACCCGACGGTGCCGGCCGCCGCTGCGCTGCGCTCGGGAGCCGATGGCATCGCGATGATCATCACGATTCTCAGCGTGTCGGGCATCGACATGAAGACGCTGCGGCCGACGCCGACCGTCGAGGGCCACTCGGTCCCCGGTGGTTACTCGGGTCAATGCGTGCGTCCGATCGCGCTGCGCCAGGTCATGGAGGTCGCCCGCGCCAACCCCGGCGTCGAGATCAGCGGCATGGGCGGCATCGAGACCGGCTTCGACGCGGCCCAGTTCATGCTGCTCGGCGCGTCGACGGTGCAGGTGTGCACCGGCGCCATGCTCCGCGGCTACGAGATCATCTCGGAGCTGAAGGAGGAGCTGTCGAAGTTCATGACCGACCACAAGTTCACGAACATCCGTGAGTTCGTCGGCAAGAGCCTGCCGTACTTCACGACGCACCACGATCTCGTCGAGCGTCAGGCGGCATCGCGTGAGGCCAAGGAAGCGGCCCGCGCGAAGTCGACCGGCGGCAAGGCGCAGGCGCGCGACGTCGAGACCTGGAAGGGCGACATCGCCAAGGAAACCTCGACGCTCGTCACGAGCTGAGGAAGACCGCGATGGCACGCATCGTTCTCAGCGGCCTGATCCAGGCCAGCAATCCGATCAACGACGAGTCGAAGTCGGTCGCCGAGATCCAGGCAGCGATGCTCGAGAAGCACATGCCGATGATTCACGACGCCGGCAAGAAGGGCGTGCAGATCCTCTGCCTGCAGGAGATCTTCAACGGCCCGTACTTCTGCCCCGGTCAGGACAAGCGCTGGTACGACGCGGCCGAGCCCATCCCGGGCCCGACGATCGAGAAGCTGCGTCCGATCTGCGCGCAGTACAAGATGGCGATGGTCGTCCCGCTCTACGAGCGTGAGATGGCCGGCGTCTATTACAACTCGGCGGGCGTGATCGACGCCGACGGGACGTACCTCGGCAAGTACCGCAAGAATCACATCCCCCAGACCAGCGGGTTCTGGGAGAAGTACTTCTTCCGGCCCGGCAACATGGGGTACCCGACGTTTCAGACGCGCTACGCCAAGATCGGCGTGTACATCTGTTACGACCGGCACTTCCCCGAGGGTGCGCGCGCGCTCGGCCTCAACGGCGCCGAGATTGTCTACAACCCGTCGGCGACCGTCGCTGGGCTCTCGCAGCATCTGTGGAAGATCGAGCAGCCTGCGCACGCGGTGGCCAACGGCTACTACGTTGGCGCGATCAACCGCGTCGGCACGGAAGCTCCGTGGAACGTCGGTAAGTTCTACGGCAACTCGTACTTCGTGAACCCGCGCGGCGAGATCATCGCGTGCGGCAGCGAGGACAAGGACGAGCTGGTCGTGAGCGAGCTCGACCTCGACATGATCGAGGAAGTGCGTCGCACCTGGCAGTTCTACCGCGACCGTCGCCCCGATTCGTACAGTGACCTGACGGAGGACCGCTGATGAGCGAGCGTTACGAGATCCGTCCCGGTGCCGCGAAGTCGGGCACCTCACGCTACGCCACGCACGATGAAGTGCTGCTCGCGCTCAAGGCGACGGCCAAGGAGCTCGGGCTCGTCGCGAAGCTGCCCGCGGGCAAGCACGGCAAGGGCTGGAAGGCGTCGATCCAGGGCCTCACCGTCGCGGGTGATGTGCGCCGTGATGCCGACGACCGCTCGCTCGAGACGTTCCACGTCGAGGGCCCGGTCGAGCACAAGGCGCTGCTGTGCTTCGCCGAGCACATCGCGGCGATCGCGGGCACGCAGGCCGTGATCGGCGCGACCGAGGACGAGTTCTGGTTTGTCGACAAGCCGGCCGCGAAGGCCGCCAAGTCGAAGTCGAAAACGAAGGCAAAGAAATGACCACGAGCGGCATCTATCCGATCAACGGCACCGGCCCGCAGCTCTCCGACCGCGAGGTCGCGCTGCTCGACGCGTTGCCCGAGACCGCGAAGCAATCGCGCCCGGCGACGCACGCCGATCTCCACGTGGCGATCGTCGAGCTCGCGAAGCGCAACGACTACGCGCTCGACCTCGATGTCCTCGACACCGGCTTCACCGCCGTGATCGCACAGGACCTGCGCGTCGTCGCGAACAAGCGCGGCACGGGTGAGGAGACGTTCTACTGCCAGGCGACCAACGACGATCTGCTCCGCATGCTCGCCGAGGAGATCGCGAAGGCGTGTGGTCCGCAGCTCGTGCTCCCGTCCGGTGGCGACGAGGGCGTGCTCGTCATCGCCTCGAACTGAGGTCTTCCTCGCGGGCGCGAGCGTGGTGCTCGTGCACGCGCGCTCTCCCCCATGGCGTGTCCAAGATGGAACGCCAAGGCGCCAAGATCGAAGAGAGATCGCCAGAGAAAAAATCGTCTGGGTGCACCGGGCAGTGTGCGACCGAGTGTGCAACCAGGAAGATGGGCTCTCTCTGGCGTCCTCTCTGGATTCCGGTTCTGATGGCGTCTTGGCGTTCCATCTTGGACACGCCCATTGGACACGCCCACGCTACTCGCTCTCGCGGCTGCTTCCGTTCGACGCGGCCTGACGGCGCTGGCCGCCATGTGGCACGATCGTGCCATGCGCACCCTGATCAAGGACGGTACCGTCGTCACCGCCAGCGACACGTTCGTGGCGGATGTGTGGCTCGAGAACGGCAAGGTCGCGGCCCTCGTCGCGCCGGGCACCACGATCGGCACCGCCGACACCACGATCGACGCCAAGGGCCAGTACGTGATTCCGGGCGGTATCGACTGCCACACGCACATGGACATGCCGTTTGGTGGCACGAAGTCCGCCGACGACTTCGACTCGGGCACCGTCGCTGCGGCCCACGGCGGCACGACGACCGTCGTCGACTTCGCGATCCAGACCAAGGGCGGCTCGCTGCGCGAGGGCCTCGACACCTGGCACGCCAAGGCCGAGGGCAAGGCCGCGATCGACTACGCGTTCCACATGATCATGACGGAGGCCAATGCCTCGACGCTCGAGGAGATGGCGGGCGTGGTTCGCGAGGGCGTGACGTCGTTCAAGATGTTCATGGCCTATCCGGGCGTGTTCCTTGTCGACGATCAGCAGATCTTCCGCGCGATGTTGCGGGCCGGCGAGCTCGGCGCCCTCATCACGATGCACGCCGAGATCGGGTTGCCGATCGATGTGCTGATCCAGCGCGCGCTGTCGGAGGGGCACACCGCGCCGGTCTATCACGCGCTCACGCGGCCCGAGATTGCCGAGGCCACGGGCACCGAGCGCGCGATCGCGCTGGCCGAGATGGCGAAGGTCCCGGTCTACATGGTTCACCTGTCGGCGCAGCGTGCGCTCGAGCGCGTGATGGAGGCGCGTGACCGCGGCCTGCCGGCGTATGCGGAGACCTGCCCGCAGTACCTGTTCCTCGACGAGGATCACCTGCGTGGCGAGCCGGGCAACGAGTTCAAAGGCGCGGGCTATGTGGCCACGCCGGCGCTGCGCCTCAAGCACCACCAGGAGCACCTGTGGCGCGGCCTGCGCAACTACGACCTCTCGGTCGTCGCGACCGATCACTGCCCGTTCTGCATGAAGGATCAGAAGGAGCTCGGCCGGAACGACTTCTCCAAGATCCCGAATGGCATGCCGGGCGTCGAGACGCGCCTGCACCTGCTGTGGGAGGGCGTCACGCAGGGCAAGATCTCGATGAACCGGTTCGTCGAGATCACGTCGACCGCGCCGGCGAAGATCTTCGGTATGTACGGCAAGAAGGGCACGCTGGCCGTCGGTGCCGATGCCGACGTCGTGGTCTGGGATCCGAACCGGTCCAAGATCCTCGGTGTGGACACGCTGCACATGCGCGTCGACTACTCGCCGTTCGAGGGCCGCAAGGTGCCGGGAAGCCCGTCGCACGTGCTCTCGCGTGGTGACCTGATCGTCAAGGACGACCAGTGGGTCGGCAAGTCCAAGCAGGGCCGCGGTCAGTTCGTTCGCCGCGGCACCTTTGGGCTGTGACTCCTACTTCAGCTCGCCTTCGCCGTCGGTGTCGCGGTCCTCGCCGTCATCAGGGTCAACGCGGTTGTCGTCCTGCGACTGGGACTTGCCTGGGATCATCCCCTCGAGCTTGTCACCGTGGACCTTGTTGCCCGGGCCGATGATGGCCTCGCCGCGCGTGCCGGCCTTGCCACCCTCGTCGTCACGGTTGCTGACCTGCTGGTTGTCGTTCGAAGCCTCGTCCCGCCGCTGGCGAGCCGACTGCTTGCGATCGTCATTGTCATTTTCAGGCATGGTCATCAGTCCCTGTAGCGATCGAGCTTGTTCTCGAGACGCTCGCCAGCGTTCTCGATGCGATCACCCGCGACCGAAGCGCCATACTTCACGCGCTCGACAGCGGCGTTGATCTTCGCCTGCAGTCGATCGATCTCGCTGCGGGCGTCGATGTTGGTGCCGACGTCGAAGTCGGCGTCGACGTCGCGTGTCTCGACGGTGTCGACGTTCCAGGTGTCGACGTTCGTGTCGATGTTCCCCGTGTTCCGGGTCTCGACATGGGTCTCGGCGTTCGGGCTCACGACGTGCTCGGAGGTCGGCGTCGGGATGCTGCGGGTGCGCGTCTCCTGCTGCGCGCGGGTCTGGATCTCCGAGGCCCGGGCCTGCGCCTGCTGTGCCTCGGCGTGTGCCGCCTCACCCTCGGCGCGCGCACGCTCCTGCGCCTCCTGCGCCTCGTGCTGAGACACCGCCGCCTTGGACTCCGCCTCGGAGAGCTCCTGGCGCTTCTCGTTCACGTTGTCCTGTGCCCTGGCAGCTTCGCGCGCCTCCTCGGCGGCGGTCTCCTGGGCCTGCTTGGCGCGCTCGTACGCGTCCGCCGACTCCTCCTGCGCCTGCTCGACTTGCTTCTGTGCCGAGGGTACGGCGTTTTCGTCGTCTGCGGATTCCTTGCAACCGCCGACCGTCGACAAGGTCAGTGCGGCAAGCGCTGAGATAAGAGTACGCATCGGGCTTCTCCTGGTTGGTTAACCAGGAGAGATGCATTCGTGGTGCCGGTAACGCGAGATTGCGTAGTGCGGCCATGATGCGCGCCGGCCGCTCACCGCAGCCGGCTGCAGCCACGCTCGGGGCTAGCGCAGGACATCTCGATGCGCGAGAAAATCCGCCCTCCACGTCACGTACGCCGTGAACGTGTTCGGCATGCCGAGCGCCGACGCGCGCGAGCTTCGGCGAGCGCATCGCCAGCGCTCGAGCCGTGGGCTACTCGGTTGCGTCGAGCGCGTCGGCGAGCACGGAGATCAGACGATCGAGCTCGGGCTTCTCGGAGATGAACGGCGGTGCGAGCTGGATCGTGTCGCCGCCGTAGCGGACGTACATGCCCTTCGCGAGGCACTTCATCGCGACCTCGTACGGACGCTTCGCGGGCTCGCCCGGCACGTGCTCGAGCGTGAGGCCGGCGGCGAGGCCGAAGTTGCGAATGTCGGCGACGTGCTTGCGACCCTTGAGACCGTGGACCTGCGTCTCGAAGTACGGCGCCAGCTCGCGAACGCGACCGACCGCGTTCTCCTTCTCGAGCAGGTCGAGCGCGGCGACACCGGCAGCACACGCGATCGGATGCGCCGAGTACGTGTAGCCGTGCGGGAACTCGAGCATGTACTCCGGACCGCCGACCGACATCATCGTGTCGTAGATCGCCTTGCTCGCGACCACGCCGCCGAGCGGCTGCGCTCCGTTGGTCGCCTGCTTCGCGAAGTTGAGGATGTCGGGCGTGACGCCGAACGCCTCGGCGCCGGTGTTCGCGCCCATGCGGCCGAAGGCGGTGATGACCTCGTCGAAGATCAGCAGGATGTCGTTCTTCGTGCAGATCTCGCGGAGCCGCTGGAGATATCCCTGTGGCGGCGGGATCACGCCGGCCGAGCCTGCCATCGGCTCGACGATCACGGCCGCGATGTTCGACGCGTCGTGCAGCGCGATCAGCTTGAGTAGATCGTCGGCGAGCTCGGCGCCCTGGGCCGGCATGCCCTTCGTGAACGCGTGGCTCTTGTTGTAGAGCGCCATCTGCGTGTGGGGCAGGTGGTCGGCCTCGACCGCTTGGCCGAAGATCTTGCGGTTACCGACGATGCCGCCGACGGAGATGCCGCCGAAGTTGACGCCGTGATAGCCCTTCTCGCGACCGATCAGGCCGCGCTTGTGGCCCTGACCCTTTGCACGCCAGTACGCGCGCGCCATCTTGAGCGACGTATCGGCCGACTCGGAGCCCGAGCCGGTGAAGAACACGTAGTCGAGCCCCGCGGGCGTGAGCTCCTTGATCTTGTTCGCGAGCGCGAACGAGTGCGGGTGGCCGTACTGAAACGCCGGCGCGTAGTCGAGCGTCGACGCCGTCTTGGCGATCGCCTCGGCAATCTCGCGGCGGCCGTGGCCGAGACCGCAGCACCACAGACCCGACAGACCGTCGAAGATCTTCTTGCCGTCGGCGTCGATGTAGTACGCGCCCTCGGCGCCAACGATCATGCGCGGGTTCGCCTTGAACTGGCGGTTGGCTGTAAACGGCATCCAGTGCGCGTCGAGCCAGGCGGAGTCCATACGAGTGGCCTTCGGGTCCGGGGCGGTCATGCCGCGACCCTACACCAAAGGCTCGATCGAGTCTTCGACGCCATTCGGCGTTGCTGTTCTTAGAAGTTGCCGAACACCGCGACGCCGTTGCGGGTCGGGCGGACCTTCACGGTGGTCCGCTGGCGGGCGACCACGGTGCGCGTGGACGGAGACATCAACCCGGTCAACATCGTGATGACACCCGCCGCCTGGAACACGCCGTCGGTCACGAGGAGCACCTTCTCGGTCGTGTTCTGGTCGCAGCGCGGCTCGGAGATCGGGCAATCGCCCCACTCGTTGAGCGCGAGCCACGGACCGGCAACCGGAACATAGAGGCGCTGGGCACCGACATGCTCGCTCGTCGCGGCCACGTAGGCAGACGCGCCGTAGCTACCCGCGAAGATCAGCGCACCGGTTGCGAACACCGGCGCGTTCCACGAGTCGGTCACCGTGTACGTCTCGGGGGCACGCTCGATCACCAGGGTGCGAGCGGGTCGCGGCTCCGGGTTCACGATGATGACCGGCGCCTGCGGAGCCGGCTGAGCGGGCGTGACGACCGTCGTCGTGGTCTGTGGCGCGGCGTACGGGTCGTTCGTCGGCTGCGTCGTCGGGGCCGGGTTCGGCGCGTACGGATCGACATCGGCCAGGGCGAGGTTCGGCAGCAGCGCAGCAGCGAGCGTGACGGCAAGCGTAGTCGAGAGCTTCATAGGGAATCCTCGGTCCAGCGGTTGCTAGGTACCTTTTGCAAGAGGATTGCCAGTGAGCCATGCGAGTCCGCGGTGATCACACAGGTGATCGACGAGCGGCGCCGCACGCCAGCGCCGTCAGCGCCCGTCGAACGCCCGCTGCAGCATCTCCGCCGGCACGATGCGCGACTCCGGCGGCACATGTGCCGGCCTCGGTAATGCGCGTTGCTCGTAATCCGCGAGCTCCACGCGCCGCGTTCGCCACCAGTAATCGAATGTCGCTGCCGGCCACAGAAATACGTCGCCGTCGGGCGTCTGGTACCAGCTCTGGCAGCCGGTGGTCCACACGGTGTTCTTCATCTTCGCTGCGAGCTCGGCGCGAAATGCCTGCTCGACGCTCGGCTTCACGTCGACGAATGACAGCCGCCGCGACCGCAGCTCGCCGATCGCTTGCGCGGCATAGCGTGCCTGTGCCTCGATCATGAAGATCATCGAGTTGTGCCCGAGGCCGGTGTTCGGACCCATCAGCAGGAACAGATTGGGAAACCCGGAGACCGTGATGCCAAGGTAGTTGCGCAGCGACGCGCGCCACGCATCGTTGAGCTCGACGTCGTTACGGCCCGTGATGCGGATCGAGCTGAGATATTCGGTGACGCGAAAGCCGGTGCCGAGGATCAACGCGTCGACCTCTCGCTCCGTACCGTCGGCAGTGCGCACACCACGCGGCATGACCTCGGCGATGCGATCGGTGACGACGTCGACGTTGTCCCGCTGCAGCGCCGGGTAGTAGTCGTTCGACAGCAGCACGCGTTTGCAGCCGAGCCGGTAGTTTGGCGTGAGCTTGGCGCGCAGGGCAGGGTCGGGGACCGCATGCGCGATGTGGCGCCGCACGAGCTTCTCGGCGATCTCGTTGACCTTCGGCGCGTACGCGAACCCGACGACGCGACTCTCCATCAGCCAGTACAGGCCGGTGCGGCGCAGCCAGTGCGCACCGGGGACGTGCGAGTAGAGCCAACGCTCGGCATCGCTCGTCTCGCGGTCGCGCTTGGGCACGATCCACGGCGCGGTGCGCTGGTAGAGGTCGAGCCGGGCGACCTGCTTGGCGATCTGCGGCACGAACTGGATCGCGCTCGCACCGGTGCCCACCACCGCGACGCGCTTGCCGCGCAGGTCGTAGTCGTGGTTCCAGCGCGCCGAGTGAAACTTCTCGCCGCGAAAGCTGTCGAGCCCCGCGATGTCGGGAACCGATGGCAGGTGGAGCGCGCCATTGCCGAGCAGCAAGGCACGAGCCTCGAGCTCCTCGCGCTGGTCGCCGCAGCGGGTGACCACGCGCCAGGTGCCGGTCGCCTCATCGAAGCGCGCAGCTTCGACCCGGTGACCGAAGCGGATGTGACTGCGCAGGCGGTACTTGTCGGTGCAGTGCTCTAGGTAGGCGAGGATCTCGGCCTGGCCACCGAACGAGCGCGACCACTGGGGGTTCGGCTCGAACGAGTACGAGTACAGGTGCGAGGGCACATCGCACGCCGCACCGGGATACGTGTTCTCGCGCCAGGTCCCGCCGACGCGGTCGGCCTTCTCGAGGATCGCGAAGTCGGTGATCCCCATCCGGCGCAGCTGAACGCCGGCAGCCAGCCCCGAGAAGCCGGCTCCGACGACGATTGCGGTGAGCATGCCGCCAGGCTAGCTCGCCTATTGACCGCGGGTCAATAGTCTATTGAGACCCGGTCAACAGGCCGGAGTTACGCGGACAGCTGGGACATCGCGGCATCGACCTCGTCGATCTCCCACAGACGACGCTCGATCTCGCGGTCGAGGTCGGCATCGAGCTGCGGACACGCGACACGCTGGGCACACAGCCGGATCAGCTCGTCCACGGCCTCGAGCTCGTCCGCGAGATGCTCGATGCGGCGGACGCACTCGTCGCGATGACGCAGGCGGCGCTGCATGATGTCGCGGCGGCGCGGCGAGCGGTGCGGGTCGGCCAGCGGCAGCGTACGGGGCAGGTCCGACGAGCCGGCGAGACGCAGTGAGTCGAGACACTTCTGGTGGCTGACGGCGAGCGTCACGAAGTGATCGAGCAGCGACTGGAGCTCGAAGCGGTTGGCTTCCTTGGAATCGGTCTTCTCGATGTCGGTCACGATGTCGCGCAGGTCACAGTACTGCTGCTGACGAACCGGGCCGGTTGGCTTGAGCAGGCGCAGACGGTCGGCCTCGTGCTTCTGCTTCACGCGGTAATCGAACTGCTTGTCGAGCTGACGACGAACGAAGCCGTAGCGTGTCGAGATCGTGCCGAGCACGATGAACGCCGACATCGCGAGGAGCGCGCCGAGCATGCCCGCGTACCCGACTCCGACGCAGACGGCAAATGCCATCACGGAGAGACTGACTGGATTGAACAACGCACCCTGCACGTAGGTCAGCGCGGTCTGTGTCTCCGGCGACACCGAGGCGATGGCGACTTCCGGTTCCCGAGGCACCGACACGAGGGTGGGAGTCATGGGAGGGAGCCGCTACAACGTTTGTGCCACCGTCGAGGCCTGAAGACCTCGTAGCATTTTGGGACGGTGGCCGGTCGCCTACGACACACCGTAGCGATTCAGCCGCTCCTGTTCGGATGAGGCGTCAGCCAGCCGAGCGGCGGTTCTTGTCGATGATCGCAGCGAGGATCAGCAAGAACGCGAGCAGCCGGAGCAGATAGAAGTACGGCGTGTATTCGTCACGTGGATCGCGCCCGACGAGGAGCGCCCAGTTGGCACCGAGCGCGGCGAAGGCGACCGCGAAGAACAGGAAGAAGCGATCTCGGGCGGACTGCCAGTAGCGGATGAAGAACAGGCACGCGATGACCGACATCGTGGTCAACACGCCGTGGAAGAACGGAAACCAACCGCCGCCCTGCATCTACTTGCTCTCCCACACGAGGCCGATGATCAGCGTTCCGAGTGCCGCGAACCCTGCGAGGCTTCTCAGAAGACGCAGATCGATCGCATCGGGGACCACGACGATGTCGACGAACAGGAGAATGTTGTTGATGGCGAGCCCCACGAAGCACAGCGTGCTCCACAGCAGCAAACGACTGCGGTTGCTCCGGTAGCTCCGGATGAGGAGACCGGCGCACAGCACACTGGTCAGCGCACACAGCACATAGACGAGCTCAGGCATCCGGGTCTCCCTTCTTCTTCGACGGCCGGATCACGAAGGCATTGGCAAAGACGCGTGCGGCCTGGCCGCGTACGCGATCGAGCACACTCTTCGTGAGCAGATTGAGCACCTGGATACGGTCCACATCGTACATCTGCACCATTGCCGCGACCGAGCTCGCCCACGGACCGCTCGGGTCGAACACGCCCGCGGCACCCAGCTGCCGGAACGCTTGCTCTACGTCGTTGAGCGGGAGGCTGATCGCCTTCGCGATGTCCGCGATGTCCGCGAGCGCACTACCGGCGCGCACCACGTGCACGACGATCTCGAGTTTCTCGAAGGAGTCCACGACCTCCCGAAAGAGCTCGCGAACGCCCTCTACGTCGGGGCCCTCGGACATTGCTCACGTACTTTGGGCTCAAACGATTGGAATCGCAAGACGCGCCGTCCGCTGTCAGCGATACTTCCACGATGGCGTTATCGGCCACGATGAGGCGCTTCGAGATCGCGATCGCAGACTCCGACCGTGAGGTCTACGAGAGTCTCGAGCTGCGCGTCGCCCAGCATCCGAGCGAAAGCGAGCGTTACCTGGTCGCTCGGGTCCTGGCCCGAGCGCTGGAGCACAGTGAAGGCCTGGAGTTCAGCAAGGCCGGGGTGTCAGACGACGCCGAGCCGGCGCTCGTCCAGCGAGACCTGCGGGGCGATCTGCTGGCCTGGATCGAGATCGGCCAACCGACTCCCGACCGGCTCCACAAGGCGACGAAGCAGTGCAAGCGCGTCGTGATCTACACGTGGAAGGCGCCCGAGGCCCAGGTCGAAGCGATCCACGAGCGGGGCGTTCATCGGGCCGACACGATCGAGCTCAACGCGTTCGAAGGCGAGTGGCTCGATGCGATCGCCAAGACGCTCGATCGCGTGAACCGCTGGGAGCTGTCGGTGGCGGGCGGTGCGCTCTACCTGACGATCAACGGCACCCTGATCGAGGGTGCCGTGCGTCGCGTTCCGATCTGATCGGTGCGAGGCCTCGGGTTTCTGATCGCTCTAGCCGCATGCGGCCGTTTCCAGCGGGGCCGAATACCCGGTGGCCGTGCGCGGCCGCAGGATCACGCGGTTGTCACTGTCGGCCGAGATCAGGAGATGGTCGTCGCTCGCGAACCGGACGCACGTGATGCTGTCCGTGTGATCGTCGAAGCCGATCGCGCTGCGGGCGTCGAGGTCGTGGACGGTGAGGCCGTCGTCGGTGCCGATCGCGAAGTAACGGCCGTCGCGCGAGATCGCGGTGGTTCGCACCGGTGAGTCGGGCACGATGCGGTGCGCGAGGGGCCCAGGTTCCAGCGAGCTATCGAGCCACCGCACCTCGAAGGCGAGCGCACCGCTAGTCCGGCGCACGCCGGCGACCAACGCCTTGCCGGCGACGGCGACGAAGGTCACCGGGCCAGACTCCTCGGTGGGCTGGCGCCACAGCCGGTTCAGCTCCATGGAAGCGCTCCATCGGTGCATGACGACGGCGCTCTGGGTTCCGGCCATCACGAGCTGGCGATCCTCGTCGAGGAACGCAGAGCGCAACGGCCTGGCTCCGGGGTGAACCTCGAGGATATGCGGCGTGTCGGCGGGATCGTCGGGCGGCGCCATCACGACCACGTGGTCGGCAGGGTCGACGTAGAACACGCGATCGTGCACGGAGACCTGCATCGCTTGCCATGGCATCGGTGCATCGGTCTCGATCGTGCGTGCGCCGTCGAGCGAGCGCCACGTGAAGCCCCGATAGGAGTAGTCGCGTGCGGTGCCTCCCAGGTTGGCGTGCACCACCGTGCCCGCCGTGGTGAGCCGGGGAGGATTGTCTCGCGACCACGTGAACACGTGCGGCGGGATCATGATGTCGGGGAGCCAGCGTAGTTGCCGCAGGTCGAACACGCGGAGCGGCTGCCGCCAGTGCGAGACCAGCGCGAACCGGCCGCCCGGATCGATGTCGCGAACGCGGGCGGTCAGACCCAGCCGTACGATGCGGCCCGCCGGTTCGGGACAGCTCGCCCAGCTGGTGACGCACGTCGCGCATACGAGCCGTGCACAGCTCGGGCAGTCGCGATCGGCGCCCATCTTCGCGCAGTGCGCGCAGCCGACCTCGCCTGCGCTGCGCAGCACCATTACGCGTCGATCTCGACCGCGAGCAGCGGCTGCGCATAACCCGTCGCCGTGCGAGGCCGCAGCACGATGCGATGATCGGTGTCGGCGGACACCAGGACGTGATCGTCGGCGGCGAAGCGCACCGCATTGATCTCGTCGCTGTGCTCGGTGAACACCTGCCGCGTGCCGGTGTCGAGGTTACAGACGGTGAGCTTGTCGCTACCTGCGGAGGCGAAGTAGCGGCCGTCCCGTGACAAGGCGCCGACGCGGAACGCGCTCGCAAACGAGAACGTCGTCGGATTCCGCCGCAATGACATGTCACGGTCGAGCTCGTAGACCTCGACGAACGTCTCGTACGACGTGGCGGTGACGGCGACCACGCGCGAACCGCCAACACCGACCCAGCGCGTGTCCGCCTTGCGTGTGGTCTCCGTGCGGCCGAGACGTGACATCGCCCCGGCTTCGATGTGATGGAGTGCGAGCTCGTTCCACGAGGCGCTCGCGAGCAGCCCGCGCTCGGCGTCGATGTGCACCGCCTGCACCACCATGCGGGGGAGCGGCTCGTAGCTCGCCGCTGCCCCGTCGGGTGGCAGCACGATCACGCGCTGCGAGTCGGCCACATAGTAGAACCAGTCGCCGGTCGCCGACACCGCGGTTCCGTGATCGGGTGTGTCGCGGTCGACGCGCGCGAGCTTGCGCTGGACACCGCTTTCGATCTCCCTCACCTGCATTCCGGAGAACACCAGGTCGCCGGTGACCGCGCTGAGCTCGGGCCAGATCAGCTCGCCGCGCGTACGCAGGCGTGGCGACGCCGTGCGGCCCCACAGGTAGATGCTGCGCTCCCACGCGATGTGGGGGAGCCAGCGCAGTGCGCGCAGGTCGAAGATCCGCAGCGGCTTGCGCCAGTGGGAGACGAGCGCGTAGCGGCACACGGGGTCGAGATCGCGTACGCGAGCAGTCATGCCGAGGCGGACCATGCGGCCCGACGGCTCGGCGCACGTTGCCCAGTCTGCCGCGCACTTGTCGCAGACGAGTCGCGTGCACACCTGACACGCCTGGGCAGCGCCCATCTTCGCGCAATGCGTACACCCGACCTCGCCCGCGCTGCGCAGCACGAGCTTAGAGCTTCACCTTCTTGTTCTCGGCGTCGTAGAGCGGCTTGAGCGACGCGAGCGCGGGATACACGGTGCCGGCGATCTCGACCTCCCACGTGCCGGCCTCGATCCACTTGGCGTCGATCGGCTCCTCGGACGAGATCATCGCGAGCCCGACCGCACCGCCGAGCGTGTGGCCGTAGGACGCCGCGCGGATGTAGCCGACATCGATGCCGTTGCGGCGCACGGGCTCGGCGTGGAACAGCATCGCCTCGGGGTTCTTGATGAAGATCTGCAGCAGCCGCTTCTTGAGCGGACCCGCTGCTTTCTGCGCGACGACGGCCTCCTTGCCGAGGAAGCCGCCGGGCTTCTTGAGATCGACCGCGAACCCGAGGCCCGCCTCGAGCACCGTGTCGGTGTTGTCGATGTCGTGGCCGTAGTCGCGATAGCCCTTCTCCATGCGGCAGCTCGCGAGCGTCTTGAGCCCGGCGTGGACCAGGCCCACGCGGACGCCGGCGTGCACCAGGCGATCATAGACGTGCACCGCTTGCTCGCTGGGGATGTACAGCTCGTAGCCGAGCTCGCCGAGGTACGTGATGCGGATGCACTGCACCCGCGCGAACCCGATGTCGATCTCCTTCACCGCGCGGAACGGGAACGCCTCGTTCCCCATGTCCTCGGACGTGACGAGCTGCATCAGCTCGCGTGACCGTGGGCCCTGGATGTTGATCTGCGCGTACGCACCGGTGACATCGGCCGCAAACGCATGCGCCTCGCCGAAGTGCCGCTTCATCCACGCGAGCGTGTGGCGATGTGCCGTGTCGCTCGCGACCACCCAGAACTTGTCGTCGGCGAGCTTGGCGACCGTGAGGTCCGCTTGCAGCTTGCCGTCCTCGTCGAGCCACTGCGTGTACGTGATCTGACCGCTCGGGCCGTCCACGTTGTTCGCGCTGATCCAGTTGAGGCGCTCGCCCGCGTCGCGCCCCTCGACGAGGAACTTCGACATGAACGACATGTCCATGAGGATCACGCCCTCGCGCGCCGCCGTGTGCTCGGCGGCCCACTGCGGAAACCAGCTCGGCTTGCCGAACGTGAGCTCGTTGTCCGGGTTGCCGTACCAGTCGGCGCCTTCCCAGCCACTCACGTCGCGGAAGTACGCGCCGCGTGCGGCGAGGCGATCGTAGAACGGCGACTGCTTCGCGCCGCGCGCCGTGGTCATCGAGCGCGTCGGGTAGTGGCACTGATAGACCATGCCGAGCGACTCGACCGTGCGCAGCCGGCGGTACTCCGGGTTCGACTGGTACGTGTGCAGGCGGTCGATGTTCATGTAGCTGACGTCGACGTCAGGCTTGCCGTTGATCAGCCAGTGCGCCATCACGCGACCGAGGCCACCACCGGTGATGATGCCGATCGAGTTGAGTCCTGCTGCGACGAAGAAGTTCTTGAGCTCGGGCGCCTCGCCCACGATCGGCGCGAGGTCGGGGGTGAAGCTCTCCGGCCCGCAGAAGAACTTCTTCACGCCCGTGTTCATCGAGATCGGGACACGCGCCATCGCCTTCTCGACGTAGGGCCCCATGCGATCCCAGTCGGGCTGGATCTCGCCGAACGAGAAATCGCCGGGCACGCCTTCGACCTTCCACGGTGCACACACCGGCTCGAACAGGCCGATCATCAGGCCGCCGACTTCCTCGCGGAAGTAACCGTGCGAGGCCGGGTCCTCGAGCACCGGCCAGTCCTTGCTGATCTCCTTGATGCGCTCGGTGATCAGGTAGTAGTGCTCGGCGCTCTGCAGCGGGATGTTCACGCCAACGCTCGCCGCGAGCTGGCGAGCCCACATGCCCGAGCAATTCACGACGTACTCGCACTCGATGTCGCCGTGCGCGGTCTTCACGCCGGTCACCGCGCCGCGCTTCGTGTGGAAGCCGGTCACCGGCACGCCTTCGATCAGCGTCGCGCCCTGCATGCGTGCGCCCTTCGCGAGCGCCATCGTCGCGTCGACCGGATTCACGCGACCATCTTCTTTCACGTAGAAGCCGGCGAGCAGGTCGTCGGTCTTCGCGAGCGGGAACAGGTCTTTCACCTCGCGCGGCGAGATCTCGTGGACGTTGACGCCGCACACGCGGTTGAACGCCGACACGCGCCGGTACTCCTCGAGCCGATCGCGATCGCTCGCGACCTCGATGAAGCCGCACGGCAGAAAGCCTGTCGACTGGCCGGTCTCCTCCTCGAGCCGCGCGTAGAGGTCGCGCGTGTACTTGCGCATCTCCGTCGACGTTTCGCTCGTCGAGCCGAACGTGACGATCAGCCCTGCAGCGTGCCACGTGGTACCGGACGTCAGGCGGTCGCGCTCGAGCAGCACGACGTCCTTCCAGCCCATGTGCGCCAGGTGGTAGGCGACCGACGTTCCGATGATGCCGCCGCCGACGATGACGACGCGCGCGCGAGAGGGCAGGACGACAGATGTCATGGCGGCGCCCAAGCTTAGCCGAAGTAAGCCAGTTCGATGACGCCACCGCCGTCCCGCTGACATGTGACGAGTGATCGGGCATGATGGGCCGATGCGGTGGGTGATGGGACTGGTGGTGGTCGCCGGATGCTTCGGGCATCCACACGTGACGCCACGGTTCTCTACGTCACGTTCGTGCTCGGCTACGCAGAGCTCGCGTCTGCGCTGCCGCGAGCGGGCGGCGCGTTCGTCTACGCATCGCGCGCCTTCGGCCCGCACGTCGGGTTCGTGACGGGCATCGCGCAGCTCGTCGAATATGTCCTCGCGCCGCCGGCGGTCGCGTTCGCGATCGGTAGCTACATCAACCAGGCGCACCCGGAGATTCCGATCGCGCCGGTCGCGGTGGGCGCGTACTTCGTGTTCACTGCCGTGAACATCTTCGGCGTGAAGCTCAGCGTCCGGTTCGAGCTGGTGATCACGGTGATCGCGGTCGTCGAGCTCCTGGTGTTCGGCTTCATCGTGTTGCCGAACTTCAGCTGGGAGGCGTTCTCGCGCGATCCGCTGCCGAACGGGTGGGGCGGGGCGTTCGCGGCGATCCCGTTCGCGATGTGGTTCTACCTCGCGATCGAGGGCATCGCGAACGTCGCCGAGGAGGCGCGCGACCCGCAGCGCGATCTGCCGCGCGGGTTCCTGATCGCGATGGCCACGCTCGTGCTGCTCACGATCATCACGCTGTTCGGCGCGGTCGGTACCGATGGCTGGCAGAGCGTCGTGTATCCCGATCCGACCAACACGAAGATCACGTCGGACTCGCCACTGCCGCTCGCGATCGGCCATGTCGTGTCGCGCGACAACGCCCTGTTCCTCGTTCTGACCGGCATCGGCCTGGTGGGACTCATCGCGAGCTTTCACGGCATCCTGATCGCGGGCAGTCGCGCGATGCTCGAGATGGGACGCGCGCGCTACGCGCCGGCGGTGCTCGGCGTGGTCAACGCCAAGACGCGTACGCCCGTCGCCGCGTTGCTCGCGAACATGGTCGTCGGCCTCATCACGCTCGCGACCGGGCAGACCGGCAGCATCATCCTCATCGCGGTGTTCGGCGCGCTGACGCTCTACATCGTATCGAGCGCGAGTGTGTTGCGGCTGCGGATGCGCGAACCGGCGCTCGAGCGGCCGTACAAGACCCCCTGTACCCGGTCGTCCCGGTGGTCGCGTTCGTCCTGTCGGTGGTCTGCTTCGGGGCCATGGTGTGGAGTTATCCGGTCCTGGCGGGGATCTACGTGTTGATTCTAGGGGTTAGCTGGATGCTGTTCCTTGCCTTCGTGCCTGCACACCGGCGCACAACGTTCTAGACTGCGCGCCTCATGCGTAAGTTTCTCTTCGCGGCACTCCTGGTCGCTGCAGCCTGCAAGAACAACAAGAGCAAGCTCGACGACCTCCCGGTCACCAAGGTCACAACGACGGGGACGGGCGCTGGCTCGGCCGCGCCGGACAACTCGATCAACATCGACAGCAAGGACATCCTCGATCGCAAGGAAGCGTCCGACACCGTCCAGGTGAAGCACGTGCTGATCTCCTGGCAGGATCTCGACAAGGTCTACAACGGCCGCATGGATCCGCGCGCGCAGAAGCGCACGAATGCCGAGGCCGCGAAGCTCGCGCAGGAGATCGCCGACAAGCTCCGCAAGAACCCGGACTCGATCGACGCGCTCGTGCAGGAGTACTCCGAGGATCCGGGCTCGCTCGCCGGTGACCCGTACGAGGTCAAGGCGGACGCGCCGTTCGTCCCCGAGTTCAAGGCGCTCGCGCTGCACCTCAAGGAGAAAGAGGTCGGCATCGTCAAGACCCGCTTCGGTTACCACGTGATGGAGCGCGTCCTGCCGCCGCCGCCGGACCCGCTCGAGACGGCCGACGTCATGGCGCGCCCGGCGCAGCCCGGCACGGCCACGATCCAGCACGTCGTGATCGGCTGGAAGGACACGCAGGCCGCGCGCAGTGGCCGCGGTGACCCGCGCTCCAAGGACCGCACCAAGGCCGACGCCGACAAGCTCGCGCTCGAGGTTCTCGCCAAGGCGAAGGCGCCGGGCGCAGACATGAAGGCGCTCATGAAGGAGTTTTCGGAGGACGCCGCGTCGAAGGACACCGGCCGTTCGATCCCGATCGAGGAGAAGGCTCCGATGCCGGCTCCGTTCGAGAACCTCAAGAAGATGTCGCTGCGCCTCAACGAGGGCGAGGTCGCGATGGTGAAGTCGCCGCTCGGCTGGCACATCATCAAGCGCCTGCCGCCGCCGCCGCCCGATTCGATCGAGTCGGCCGACATTCTCAAGCGCACCGACACCGCCGCGAAGACCCGCGTCAAGCACATCCTCCTCAACTGGAAGGACAACAATGGCGGCGGCGACAACGAGAAGGCGAAGAAGCGCACCCGCGCCGAGCTCGAGACGCTCGTGAAGGCCACGATCGCGAAGCTCAACAAGGGCGACAAGATCGAGCCCCTGATGAAGGAGCTCTCGGAGGATCCGGGCTCTGCCGCGTCGGGCAACAGCTACGAGGTCACGCCGGAAGCCGGCCTCGTCGAGCCGTTCAAGAACCTCGGCCTTCGCCTCAAGGCGAAGGAAGTGGGCGCAGTGAAGACCGACTTCGGTATCCACATCATCCAGCGCTGTGCGGATGATGCGGCGGCCGAATCGGCCCCCTGCACCTAAGAGTCTAGAAGAACGACATTCCGATTCCGAAGCCGACGCCGTCGAGGATCTCGCGATCGTCGACGAACGTCGCGGCCATCGGATCCATCGCGTCGGGACGGAACACGTTCTCTCGCGTGTACTTCTCGACGTAGAGCTCGACCGCCCGCTTGCTCTTCTCGTTCAGGCGATACCAGGCCGAGATCCGATAGGCCTGGACGTCGTAGTGGTCGGTGCTCGCCGACACCGGCGTCCACTGCGCGCTGAATTCGACGTCGAGGCGCTCGGGAAGAACGATCACCGCGCCGCGGCCGCGGACGTAGCCGTAGCCGTGCGCGAGGTCGAAGCCCGCACCGAAGCTGCCGCCGAGTCGGAACGTGCCTGGACCGCCAGTGCCAACGTTGAGCAGCGTGACCGCGGTGCCAAACGACATCCAGAAGTCGAACTTCGACGACCGTAGACCGGCCGAAAACTCGACGCCGTGGAAGTTCGTCGGTGCGAACGAGGACGGCACGCCGAGGAATGCGCCCTCGAACGCGATCTGGCCTGCGGTCACACCACCATAGCTTGCGGTCTCGGTCCCGGTGGTGGGGTCCATCGCCGTGGTGGCGGCATCACCCGACAGCGCGCCGACGGCGAGCCGCGAGTGGTGGAAGATGCCGTAGGCGCGCTCGCAGTTGTAATACGAGCCACTGCTCGGCTTGCAGCGAGGGCGCGACGGCTTGGCCTTGTCGGGCGTCACCACGGTCTCCGTGACCACAGTCTGCGGCTGCGGCTGCGGCTGCGGTTGCGGCTGCGGTTGCGGCTGCGGCTGCGGTTGTGGTTGCGGCTGCGGCTCGATCACGACCGGCGGTGCATCGCCGCCACCGAGCTGCTGCGGCGGCGCATTGGGATCCGGCGGCGGCGGGGGTGGTGGGGTCGGCGGTGCATCGGGCGTCGCCGGTGGAACGGCGGCATCAGGCGTGGCCGGTTGCGCCGACGCGGTTGCGGCGGCGAGGAGGCAGCATGCAAATGCGAGCTGGTTGATGCGCATGATGACTCCTTAGAAGAACAGGCCGGCGGTTGCGTAATAGCCGAGCTCGGGCTTGAGCGTTTGCGCGGTGATGCCTGCGCTCAGCGCGACGCGCTTGAAGATCGAGGTCGAGACGTCGACGTGCCACGGGTGGCTACCGCTCGTCACGACGCCGCGCCCCGTCGGCATGCCCGCTTCGTCCATCTCGGGCTGCAGCTTGCGCTCGGGGGAGTCCTTGAGGCCGTACTTGAGGAAGTTCCACTCGTACGTCGCCGAGAACCGCAGCGGGCCCTTCACGTAGGTCGCGCGGAACGGCATGCCGAAGTACTTCCACTTCACGTTTGTCAGGAGGTGCGTCTCGTCATTGACGAGCGAGTTGGCCGCGCCGAAGCCAAAGCCTGTCTCGAAGCCGTAGTTATCGGAGCCCGAACCGATGAAGAAGTTCAGCTTGTAGCCGCTGGTCTCGCCGCGGCCGAACAGGTCGCGCGAGTAGAGGTGCATCTCGAAGTCCGAATAGCGTGCGGTGAACAAGCTGCCGACAGTCTTGCTCGTGTTCTCGCGCATCTGCGCCTTCTCCTCCTCGGAGTAATACGTCGTGGTGGTCTCCGTGATGACGTAGTTTCCGGACTGGTACGAGCGGCTCTCGACGCTCTTGGGGCCCGAGGCCGCCACCGCACCGGCAATCGCGATGACGAGGCCGATCACCATGCGCGAAGTCATGCCGTTGCGATCGCGGATCACGAGGCCCTGCGCGTTGGGCGCGATGTTGTTGTAGTCATCGCCGTACTCGCTCATGCCGGTGTTGATGATTGCTCCGACCTCGATCCCGATCCCGTTATGGATCGGCTTGGCAGAGATGATCTTGTCGGCAGATGCGGTGCGGACCAGGCCGCCGCACAGCGCGAGCGTTAGCAGTATTCGTCTAGACACATGTACTCCAGGTAGAGACGAGCACCGTCTCCCAGAACAGCCGGCGCGAGCAAGCATTCGCTCGGTTACTGCGCGGGTAGGCGTGGCCTTGGTCGCGCCACATGTCGAAACAGCGCGTCGCGCGCCAAGCCATGCGCACGTGCGGGTGTCCGAGCCGGGAGACAAAAAAACGCCGCCCGGTGCAGGGGCGGCGTGTCGAGCGGGCGGCCGGAGCCGCGCAGCGCTTACTCGCTCTTCGTGTCCTCGGCCTTGGGCTCCTCGGCCTTGGGCTCCTCGGCCTTGGGCTCCTCGGCCGCCTGACCACCGGCGGGGATGAGCTGGAACTCGACGCGGCGGTTCTGCGCGCGTGCCTTGGTGAGCTTGCCGCCCTTGAGGCCGGCCGGGTCGGTGATCGGCTTGTCCGGGCCGTAGCCCTTGGCGATCAGGCGATCCTCGGCGACACCCTTCTTCACGAAGTAGGCCCGCACGGTCTCGGCACGCGCGTGCGACAGCGCGTGGTTATCCGCGAACACCTTGTTGTTCTTGAGCGCGACGTCATCGGTGTGACCCGAGATCTCGAGCTTCACGTCCTTGAACTCGGTGAGCACGGCGACTGCCTTGTCGAGGACCTTGGACGAGGTCGGCACGAGGTCGGCCTTGCCCGGCTTGAAGTTGATGCCCTGGATCGTGCCCGTGAACTTCAGGAGCGCGGCCGGAATCTCGTCCGGGCAACCGTCGTCGTCCTGGAAGCCGTTCTTGGTCTCCGGCTGGTCGATGCACTTGTCGGCCGCGTCGAGCACGCCGTCACCGTCGTTGTCCGGATCGGGGCAGCCGTCGTCGTCTTCGAAGTTGTCCTTGTCCTCTGCCTCGTTCGGGCACTTGTCCACGCCGTCGAGGATTCCGTCCTTGTCGTTATCCGGATCGGGGCAACCGTTCTCGTCCTCGAACTCGTCCTTGTCCTCGGCCTCGGCGGGGCACTCGTCCGCCGCGCCCAGGATGCCGTCCTTGTCCGGATCCTGATCGACCATCGGCTCCACCTTCTTCGGAGCCTTCTTGCCGCCGAACTCGCGATAGAGCGACGCGAGCAGCTCGAAGTCGAACGTCACGGCCTTGTCTTCGTTGCTCGGCACGCCAATGCCGCGGAGGTCGAGGCGAACGCCCCAGCCGCCACCTGCGCGATACTTCACGCCGACGCCGACGTGCACGTTGCCGTCGGTGTCCTTGTAGAGGAGCGACTCGTCGGTCGTACCGATGTCCTGGATGCGAGTGACACCGCCGCCAACGAGCACGAACGGGAGGATCTTGTTGGTCGGGTCCGCAGCGCGGAACTGGGCGACGATCTGGCCGCGGGCGACCACGTCGTAGATGTCGAACGTGGTGTTCGTGCCCGAGGACTCGGTCGGGATCACGCCGCCTTCGAGCTCGATGCCGAACATCGAACCGAAGTAGAAGCCGAGCCGGAGGGCAAACAGCGCAGAGTTGGCGTGCTTGGTCGGGTCGTTATCCTTGGTGCCAAGCGCGTTGTCGTCGGCGAAGACATGAACGCCGGCGACACCACCCACTTCCACGCCTGCGGACGCGTGCGATACCAGCCCGAGGACCGCTACAAACGCTACGGCTAAACGATTCATGGCCCGGTTTGTCCTTCCTTATGTACCTGGAAGGCAAGCAAAACCTGCCAAAAACCCACACTCCGATGAAGCTCGCGGGGTGTCGCGCTGAACAGGTGATCACCGAAGCGTCGACAGCTGCAGCTCGACCGCGGTCACCGCGCCAATTTCCTCGATCGCGTGGTCGATGCGCGCCGAGCCTTCGATCAGCTGCTCGCGCACTGCGTGGAGCTCGCCGGACGCCTCGCGGAGCTGCGAGCGCTCGGCCTCGAGCAAGCCGAGCTTGGCGTTGAGTGCGATCGCCTTCGCGCGATATGCGGCTGCCTGCACACGCAACTGATCGACGATCGCGCCCAGCGCTGGGCGCTCGGTCGGCGCAGAGCCCTCGGCCGGCGCAACCGCTTCCGCGTACGCCACGGGATCGATCTGCTGCGTGTCTTCGAGCTCGCGCACATCGAGTCGCACGAAGCGACTGGTGACCGCGTGCTCGCTGGCAAACTCGGCCGCCGCCAGGTCGCTGTCATTGCGATCACTGTGCAGCGCATGCGTCAGCAGTCGTCTCCGCTCGGCTGCGACTGCGTAGCGACGCGCGACGGTTGCGCGTTCGCTCTCTGGATCGCATCGCACGGACATCCTCGAGGTGTGACGCACCACCGAGGTGATGGGCACCGTTTCGGCGCTGACGCTCAGTGACGAGCCTCGTTCAAGGGCGGTCTGTGCGTCTCGTGTAGGCACGACTGCGACCGCCTGGAACGCGTGAAACTGCATGCGCGAGTCGTGCAACGAGTGTTCCGCTGGCTCATGGCGCGAAACACGGACGACGGATAACTGAGCGTCGGACTTGGATTCACCGCTTCGCGGCGGCGGCGAGCTTCTCTTCGACCATGATGTCCGCGACCTTGTAGGTCGGGGCGCCGAGCTTCTTGCTGCGCTCGCAGATCTCGAGAATCGTCCCGTAGATCTCGAGCGTGCGCTCGCGCGCCTTGGTCGCGTCGTAGCCCTTCACTTCCTGGGCAACGTTGACGAGACCACCCGCGTTGATCGCGTAGTCGGGCGCGTACAGGATGCCGCGCGCGTAGAGGTCATCGCCGTGATGCGGCTCGGCGAGCTGATTGTTCGCGGCACCGGCGACGATCCGCGCCTTGATCTGCGGGACGGTCGTGTCGTTGAGGCCCGCGCCAAGAGCGCACGGCGCGAACACGTCGCACTCGACCTTGGCGACGTCCTCGATGTTCGTGATCGCGGCCCCGAACTCGCGCTGCGCACGCTCGCTCTTGAGCTTGTCGACATCGGCGACCGTGAGCTTGGCGCCCGCGGCGTGCAGCTCCTTGCACAGGTGGTAGCCGACGTGGCCGACACCCTGCACGGCGACGTGGACATCCTTGAGGTTGTCCTTGCCGAGCTTGTGCTTCACGCACGCCTCGATACCGCGGCGCACACCAAGCGCGGTGAATGGTGACGGATCGCCCGAGCCACCGTGCGACGGATCGATACCCGTCACGTGCTTGGTCTGTGTGCGGATGATCTCCATGTCCTCGAGACCGGTGCCGCTGTCCTCGGCGGTGATGTAGTGGCCGCGTAGATCCTCGAGGAAGCGTCCGAACGCGCGGAACAGTGCCACGCGATCGAAGTGGCGCTTGGGCCGCATGATCACGCTCTTGCCGCCGCCGTGAGCAAGGTTGGCAAGCGCAGCCTTGTAGGTCATGCCTCGCGCGAGGCGTAGCGCATCGGTGACCGCGGCCTCCTCGTTGTCGTACTCGATGAAGCGACAGCCGCCGAGCGCGGGTCCCATCCGGTGATCGTGAATCGCCACGATCGCGCGCAGCTGTGTCGACTTATCCAGCTTGAGATGGAGCTCGCCGTAGTCGTACTTGGAGAGTCTGTCGAAAACATCCATGGCGGGAACGTGCATATCCCGACGGGACGCGCGTTGTCACGTGGGGCGGGACGCTTCGGCGGCGTGTGCAATGACGGGCTGCGGCATGGACGGCCAGCCCTCCACGCGTGCGCGGACGCTGAACACCTCTTCGGTCACGCTCGACCACACGAGCTCGGGCACGCGGTTGGCGTCTGCATCCGGCTCGGCCTCGACGAGGCGCGCACAGCGCTGCAGATCACCGGCGACGACAAAGCCGATGCGATCGGCCGCGCGCTCGGTGGCCGCCAGCCAGGTCGCGGCAGCGGTCATCGGGTTGAGCTTGCGCTCGCGGAGGCGCGCACCGAGAGACTTCGCCTGGTCGAGCTCGACCGGATGCAGGTTCGTGGCCAGCCACCGCACGTCCCCCGCGGGCGACAGCGCCATCTCGATGATGTGAGCGAGCTCGCCGGCGCGCGGGCAGAGCAGGCGCGCGATGCGATCGGTACGCAGGTCGGCGAGCTGGCGTGCGAGATGAAACGCGAGCTCGTGATCGGGGACCGACTTGTCGATCACCGGCCGGCCCATCGTGAGCACCGGCACGAGCACGCCCTCGCGGAGCCGCATCGCGATCTTGCACGCACCGAGCTGGTCGCGGTCGAAGTACACCGGCGGGCGCGGCGCGATCGCGAACGCTTGCACCACGCGCGCGAGGACCTTTGCCACCGGCGCGGGAATGTCATGCTCCTTGGCGGGCACCGCAGCGGGCGGCCGCATCCGCGCACGCTCGACGGCAAACGGCGGCGCGACCACCGCGAACAGCGCCGAGAGCTGCAGGTCCACGTCGATGCGCGAGAGCACGTTCCAGTCTTCGTTCGTGAGCGTGCGGGTCACGACATCGCGTGCAGCGGGCAGGGGGCCCGAGCTTCCGGGCGTGAACAGATCCTCGATGCGTCGCGTCGACAGAACCTCGAGCGCATCCTGACAGCCGCGCGCGCGCTCGAGCTGGCCGGTGCGCTCGTAGAGCAAGCGCAGGGCCTTGTAGGACTCGAGGTGCCGCTTGTTGGAGCGCAGGATCGCCTGGTGCTGCGCGATCGCGTCGACGTCGTGCTTGGTGTCGCTGGTGTAGAGGTCGGCCAGCCGCTTGCGACGGTCCAGGTTGTCGGGGTCGAGCTTGAGCGCGACCTCGAATGCCACCACGGCATCGTCGTGGCGATCGAGCTCGATGAGCAGCTCGCCGAGGTGATCCCACACGCGTAGCTGCTCGCCGGGCCGGCCCTCGTTGGCGCGCACCGCCTCGAGCCGCCCGTAGTAAAACGTGGCGAGCGCGTCGCGATCGTCGTTGGTCTCGAGCAGTGCCTCGAGCTCGTCGGCAGCCGCGAACGATTGCGGATCGTCGATGAGCGCGGCGCGAAACAGCTCGATCGCGCGTGCCTGATAGTCGAGCTCGTCGCGCGCGATCATGCCGGCGAGGTGGCGATAGCGGGCGCGGACCTTGGGATCGGACTCGGTATCGACGAGCCGCTGCACCACGTCGAGGCTGTAGCTCCAGTCGCCATCGTCGGCGACCAGCTCGAGGAACTTCGTGAGCAGCAGGTGGTCGCCGGGGCGGTGCGCGAGGGCCTCGCGATACATCTCGCGCGCGGCGGGTCGATCGCCGAGCTCGACGTAGCGGTCGCCGATCGCGATAAAGCGGGTCGCGCGCTCCTCGGGCGGCGCGGTGCTGGCGAGGGCGAGCTGATCGGCAACCTGCTGGTGCGGATCGGCCTGGCCGAGCTCGCTGCGGAGCAGGAGTGCATCGCGGTGGTCCGCTTGCAGCACGAGCGTGACGTCGACGTGCTTGGCCGCGCTCTGGATGTCACCGAGCTCGCGTGCGCAGCGCGCCACGCGGTAGTGAAGATCGACGGCGACCCCGGGCGGCAGCAGATCCTCGTCGATCAGCAGCCCTTCCATCAGCGGACGCGCCTTGGCCCACTGCTGCGCGTCGTAGAGCATGTCGGCGAGCTCGCGCCGGGATGCGACGTCGTCGGGATCGATCTCGACTGCGCGCGCCAACAAGTTCCGCGCTTGAGTCATCTCGCCGACCGACTGCGCCATCTTGCTGCGCTGGATCAAGTAGTAGCGCAGCCGGTTCGGATCGTCGGTGGTGCGGCAGAGCTGATCGAGGATCGGCGTGAGCTCGACGCGCTCCTCGGGCGTGATGAGGCCGTCGCTCCAGCCGAGCTCGACGAGCGCGACGCCCGCCTTGTAGTTCGTCGGATCGGTCGTCCGGGCCTCGCGGTACAGCTGCTTGGCCCAGTCGGTGTCGCCGAGCGCGACGCACAGGTCCGCGGCATCGACGAGCCAGCGCGACTTCTCGATCTTGTTGTGCTCCGCGGCGTTGACGAGCAGCGTGATCGATTCCGACAGCTGACCACGATCGCGCATCAGCCCGGCCAGGCCGTCGACGGCGGGGGCGAGCGACGGATCGACCTCGCGCGCCTCCTCGTACAGCTTCTGCGCACGATCCCAGTCCTGGAGCTTGGCGAGGTCAGCGGCCTTGCACAGCATCCGTGCCCGCTCTTTCGGCTCGGTGACCGAGTCGCTGAAGCGCTCGGCGGCCGACAGTGCTTCCTCCTCGGGAACGCCGAGCTCGACCGACAGCCGCGCGATGCCCTCGAGCACGTCTTGCTTGCTCTTGCCGGGTGGCGCGAGCCGATCGGATTCGCGATAGGCGTCGAGCGCAGCGCCCTGATCGCCGAGCTCGCGGTCGTAGATGATCGCCATCTCGCGATAGATCTCCGCGCGCTCTGCATCGACGTCGGAGTTCGCAGCACGGCGCCCGAGCAGGTCGACGAGCACCGGCCACTCACCGGTGCTGCGATAGAACAGCTCGAGTGCCTCGAATGCCTTGGTGTCGGCGCTATCGATCAGCAGCACGCGCTCGAGACAGTCGGCCGCGTAGTACGGCCGCTTCACGTGCTGGAATGCCGTCGCGAGCTGATGCAGGTTCGACGTGGCGTCGTCGTGATCGATGCCGACCAG
>JBBQFU010000080.1:0-31898 GCA_038322185.1 Haliangiales bacterium | reverse complement strand
CGCAGCCTGCGCCGCAGCCTGCGCCACAGGTCGCGCTCGAGCCGCACGTGCTCGCAGCACTCGAAGCGATGCGACGGCCTTTCGTGCGTATCGAATTCGACGACGAGCAGCTGCAGCTGCTTCCGACGTTCAGCAAGTGCGGCGGTGTTCCCTACCTGCCGGTCGATGCGACCGTGCCGTCCGAGCCGCTGATCTTCCTCGCGCAGATCAACTTCGCGGAAGTGCCGCCGCTCGAGGGCATGCCGCTTCCGCGCACCGGCATCCTGCAGTTCTGGATCACCGACGACGACACGTGGGGCCTCTACGGTCCCGACGGTAGAGAGCGAACCGACAGCCATCGCTGCATCTACTATCCGTCCGTCGACGAGAAGCAGGCAGCGAAGGTCCCGTCCTACGAGGACCGCGGCCCGCTGTCGACGGGCCCCAACGGCCAGCGGCTGCGCTTCAAGCTCGGCAGCGAGCTCCTCGTGCAGACCGACATCGCGTGGAGGTCGTTCGAGTATGCAGAGCTCCTCGACAACCACTTCGAGCTCGACCCGAACCACGAGGTGATGGGCCACAAGATCGGCGGCTACTGCGACTTCACGCAGGAGGATCCGCGGGACCCCAACGATCCAATGCTCAGTCTCTTACAGCTCGGCGAGCAAGGAATGGGCGGCTGGGGTGACGCCGGTGTCGCACATTGGTTCATCCGTGAACTCGACCTGCGCGCCGCCAACTTCTCGAATGTCCGCTTCTACTGGGACTGCTGCTAGCTCGCGACACGCGCTCCTGTAAGCCGCTTGGGTGGGTCGCGTTGGTTTGGCGATGCGCCCAGCCAATCTACTCCTCGTCTCGATCCTGCTCACACTCTCCGCATGTGGCGCCAGCCGGAAGATGGCGTCGTCCGCCATGCCCTCGGCGCAGCCGTCGATGGCCGCACCCGCGGCACCACCGCCGCTCGATCGATCGGTGTTCGCCAAAGATCCAAACGGCGCACTCACCGAGGACATGCTGCAGAAGATCCTCGACTCGCCGATCGAGCTCGACCTGCCCTCGCGTGTTGGTGTGCTGCCGATCCTCACCGCACGTGACTGGCGCGGTCCGAGCCCGGACTGGGACCGCGTACCTGCGGGCGTGTCGCCGCTCGTCGCGCGGCTGCGCAAAGATGCCGCGTTCTCGCTCGTCACCGAGATGATGCCGATTCCCTCCGGTGCGCTCGGTATGGAGGCGCTGCGTGAAGCTTCGGCGCGCTACCGCCTGCGCTACGTGATCCTGTATCGCGAGGTGATCGCGAAGAAGGATCACCTCAATGCATGGGCGTGGGGCTATGCGACCGCGATCGGCGCGCTGTTCCTTCCGGGCAAGCAGCACGAAGTGTTCGGCTACATCGAGGCCACCATGTTCGACGTGAAGACCGGCTTGCTCATGTTCACCACGCGGCGCTCGGTGATGGCGTCGTCGCGCGAGAACGAGTGGCGCACGCAGGACAAGCTCGCGCAGCTCGCGTCGAACACTGTCGCGAAGTTCTCGCCGGACCTCGCCCGCGACTTCCTGCTCGACGTGCGCCGCTTCGCAACCGCCGCCGTCGCCGAGAACGCCCGGCGCAGCGGCACGGAGTCGCTCGTGCACGTTCCCGGTGGTGGCCCCACAGTCGCGACCGACAATGATGACCGCGCCGAGATCGTGAAGCCGCCCCTGCCGCTCGCGAACTAGTCGCGCCGGGTCCGCAGCGTCAATGTCGTTCGCTCGCTACGCGTGCGGCGGCTTCCGACCACGAAGTCGAGCGAGAACGGCGCGCGCACCTGCTGCATCGCGCCGAACAGCCGCTCCTGCCAGTCGATGTTCTGCTCGTTGCGCACGACGGCGCGCCAGTCGACTGTCATTAGCACCCCGTCGAGATCGAGCCGCTCGGCGTGCTCATGATCATGCAGCCATTGCCGTCGTCGACGAGCGTGCTGCCGTTGCCTGCGGAATCGTTCGAGTGCATCGAGAAGCCGCGCGAGCTCATCTCGGTGACCTCCTGCGTGTCCTGCGTGTTCATGCGCTGCATCGACGACGAGAGGCCGGCCGACAGGACCGCGGCGGCGATGATGGCCAGAAGCTTCATACCCATGAGAGGCGGCCCGCAGCCGATGTCGCAACGCCGGGCCGACAATTCGCTAACCGTCCGAAACGACTAGCCGTTTGTCGGGCCGGACCAGTCACCCGGGACGGGCGTCTGGATGTTCCGCAGGCCGGTGACCCGGTAGACCTTGAGCTCCTCGGCCTTGCCCTTCACCTTCACGGGCGGCAAGGCGGTGGCCTCGACGCGTCCTGCGACGTGGCGGTGCGTGTGCTCCGAGATGATGATCTCGCCCGAACCGGCCACGTTGACCAGGCGCGAGGCCACGTTCATCGCGTCACCGATCGCGGTGTACTGCAACGCGCGGGTGGAGCCGATCGACCCGGTAATGACGTTGCCGGTGTTGATGCCGATGCCGATGCGAATCGGTGACTGGTTCTCCGCCGCGCGCGTGCGATTGAACTCCTCGAGCGCCTGCAGCATCGCGATCGCGCAGGCGACCGCCTTGAACGGCGCATCGTCGATCGTGATCGGCGCACCGAACAGGCCGATGATCTCGTCTCCGACGAACTTGTCGAGGGTGCCGGAGTACTTGAAGAGGATGTCGACCATCACCTCGAAGTACTCGTTGAGCGTGTTGACGATCTCCTGCGCGGGACGCCCATCCGACATCGTGGTGAAGCCACGAATGTCCGAGAACAGCATCGTGCACTCGCTGAGGCGGCCGCCCTTTTCGATGATCAGCTCGCCTTTGAGGACCTGCTCGACGACCGACGGCGGAATCAGGCGCGAGATCTGGGCGCGGGTCTGCGCTTCGCGCTCGATGCGACTGGCGAGGCGCGCGTTCTGGATCGAGATGGCGGCCTGCTGCGCCATGCCGGTGCAGACCTGGAGATCCTTCTCGGTGAACGCGTTCGACGTGAACAGCGAGTCGAGGTGCATGATCCCGAGCAGGTCGTTCGCGTAGAGCAGCGGCAGCGTCATCGTCGAGCGAATGCCCTGCATGATGATCGAGTGGGCGCCCGAGAATCGCGCGTCCATCGTGGCGTCGCTCGACAGCACGGCGGCCTTGTTGTTCTTCACTTCGGCCATCACCGTGTTCGACAGCACGATGTTCGGATCGCTCTTGCCCGAGCGCGTCTTGACGAACTGCGGCTTGAGCTCGCCCTTGTCGTCCATCAGCAGGATCACGCCACGGTCGGCGCCGACGAGCTCGAATGCCTTGTCGAGGATCTTGGGGAGCAGCTTGTCGAGATCGAGCTCGCTGCCAACGGCGCGCGCGAGCTCGTGACCGATGCGCAGACGCTCGTAGTCGCGGCGCAGGATCTTGTCGTCCGCGATCTGCCGCTCCGGCATGAAGTCGCCGGTGTTCGCCTGGATGCGGCCGCGGATGTGGCTCTCGGTCAGGCCCGGCGCGATCGTGACGCGCTGGAGCGCATCGTCGGCCTTGGGCTTGTCGACGAACACGATGCGGGTCGAACCCATCGTGAACTCGTCGCCATCACCCAGGTAGTGATCGCTGACGCGCTCGCCGCGCAGGAACGTGCCGTTGAGGCTGCGCAGGTCACGCAGCAGGAAGCGGCCGTCGGCGCTGCGCTGGATCTGCGCATGCTCCTTCGAGATGATGCGATCCAGGATCTGGATCGTATTGTCGGGATGGCGACCGATCGTATTGAAGGCGGCGAGCTCAAACTCCTGCCGCTCTTCCCCGGAAATGACGATCAGCTTTGCCATCGCGAGCTCGAAAGAATCGCTCGTTCGATGGTACGTAAGCCAGGGGGGCGAGTAAAGCTCAGCCGAACCTCAAACCCCTGCCCCTCCATGGGATTTTGAGCAATTCGCCGGTTGTGATCGGCCAAAACTTGTGGCATCTGTCTGCCCGCAACGCGATCGTGGCGGAATTGGTAGACGCGCTGGTCTCAGGTGCCAGTACTTAACCGTGTGGAGGTTCGAGTCCTCTCGATCGCACTAGGCCGCTGGAAACCCCAGCGGCCGTTGTCTTTTTCGGGTCTGCTAGACCACCGGCGGACTGCCCCCGTCGGACCCGCTCCTGACAGCGCGAGTAGGTTACGTCTCGATCGAGGTCGTCTTGAGGCCCACCAGATCGCCGCACGAGCTGCGGCCGACGAAGTAGACATCGATGCTGATCTCGCCGACGCGGATCACGGTCAGATCGGTCAGGTTCGCTTCCATCACCTCGCGCAGCGCGCGGAACTTCGCCGCGTACTCGACGATGTACGGATCCCCCGGGTCATACGCCTCACCGAGGCGATCCATCAGCTCCGAGAATGCGTACTCCTCGACGAGCGTTCCGGCAGGAACACTCAGCAGCGCCGACAGCTTGGCCACCGTCGGTGCGCCCTCGCCTGCCCAGCCGACGTAGGTCAGCGGGTAGTCGCTCTCGCTCATGTACAGCATCCCATCGGCCGCGGTCTCCAGCGCCGACTGCAGCGACGGTCCACACGCGCCACACACGCGCGTCTCGGTGAGCTTGGTGAACCGCGACGTGCTCGCACCAGGCTGCGCCGGAAAGCGCACCACCGCGAACGGCTTGGTCAGCGCCTGCGTCACGAAGCAGCCCGCGCCCGGCGACGACAGCGTTGCCGTGACCTTCACGCTCTTGCCGGTATCCGAGAGGCGGACGCGCTGGATCTCGGCGGCATACCCACCGGTGGTCTTCACGCCCGCGGCGTACACCGCGAGCCACTCCTCGTCGAAGTCGAGCCACGATGGAGGGTTGGTGCCGAACGCGGACTTGAACGAGCTCGCGCTGCGAATCACGCGCCCCTCCTCCGTGCGGCCGACCGAGCTGCGCAGCTGAAGGTCGTCCACGACCGTGAACGTCAGGTCGGACTGGTCGGCCTTGGCGTCGTCATCGGTCGCGGCCGCGACATCGGGCGAGACCAGATCCTCGGTCGGGGCATCTTCGCAGGCGATCGCCAGCGGGATCAGCAGGAGCACGAGATAGCGACGCATATACGCGCGCTCACGAGCGATTCTCGTGCCATCCGTAACGCCGTGAATGGTCATGACACACAGCGGCATCCCGTCACGGTGATGGCAACTCGAGACGCCAATTGACATCGATCCAGACCGCCCGCCGCCTCGTAATTCGGACGTGACCGCCATGCTGTGGGTCGGGCTCGTGTTCATCCTGGCCGAGGTCGGCCTGGCGCTCGCCACCCGTGAGATCGAGCCGCACCACGTCGGCCAATCTCGCCGGCCGCGGATGCGATAACCTCGAGAACGATGCACCGTCTGCTGTTCGCCACGCTCCTCGCCACCGTGGGCTGCGCTGCTCACAGCTCTCACGTGCGGGACCCGCAAGGCAACCCTCTGCCCACGACAGCACGCCTCGACTCCGATGGCGGCGGCAGCGCGCTGACCTGCACCGACGGCTCGCGTTACCTCATCGTCGAACCGCCGCGGCCGTATCTCGCGGGTGCACGGCTCGGCACGCGGCACGTGCGGATCACCGACGCCCAGCAACTGTGCGCGAAGATTCACCGCGACTAGAGGCTGCGCACGCGCTCGAGATGGCGCCGCGTGGCCTCGACGTTGCGCTGACCATCGTCCGATTCGCGGACGAAGTACTTCGCTGCGATCGGATACAGACCGGCCTGCTCGGCCGCCTGGCCAAGCTTGATGTTTCGCTCTCTCGCCTTGTGACTTGAGCGTTGTCCGTGGAGGATCGCGACGGGCCGGCGCGAGAGATCGTCGAGCATTGCGTCACCGACACCGAGTGAGCGCAACCACGCGATCCGCTCCACCGTGATCGGGGTACCAAACCCGCGATCGATCCAAGCCAGCTGCACCGCCGCGTGCTTGCACGTCGGCTCGTGCGCGAGCGCTTCGGCATAGAGCGCATACGCATCGGCATCCATCAGCCAGTCTTCGAGGGCACCGTCACTGAACTTCTTGTCCGCGCGTTCGACGGTCGAGGACGCCTTGAGGAAGGACCGCGCGGTACGTACCTGTTCGATCACCCACCCGATCCGTGTTGCTCGGTGCCCCGTGAACCGCTCCTGTGCACGCTTCAACGCGATGTCGGCGACGGGACCGAGGGCGATCAGTGCCGGTACCACATCCTCGATGCGCGCTTCGTACGGGGAAACCGCGGTCGGTCCGATCGCTTCGATCAGCGCTTCGAGGCAATCTGGATCCCGCAGCTCGCGCACGATCTTTGCGGCATTGCCGAGATCCATCAGGCGACCCGCGTTGTCGTTCCACGCCTTCGTTGGCACGGCAGGGGCCAGCGCCTCGAGCACGCGCGGTCGTACGGCCTTGGCATCCGTCGCCAGCCCCGCGCATCGCCGGCGACGCACCAGATCATAGAGCTCCAGCGGCCCCGCTCGCTCGATCAGCGCTTCACTGCCGGGGACGCCAGCCGTCCACTCGGCGACGCGTTGAGCGTGGACCGTTCGCGTCTTGATCGCGTGGATCACCCGCTCGGCATCCTCCGGAAGATGCAGGTCGCCCAGGATCCGGACCGCGGCCGCAACGACGTCATCGCTGAGGTGGTGGAGGAGCTGCCGCACCTCGTCGACGGGGATTCTCGTCGCACCGTCCTCGGCGAGCTTGCGCAGCCCCGACGGATCCTGCCGCAGCGCATCGAGCGCGAACAGCAGCATGTCCTCATCTCCCTCGAGCAGAAGGCTCGCGAAGTGTGCCCGCGACTGCGCTGGATCGGACGCCGCGTGAGCCAGCTCCGCGATGCCACCGCGCACCGACGAGGCAAACGACTCATCGCGATCGGGTGCCTCGCGCTTGCGGTGCAACCCGAGGTCGCGCGCATGCGCTGGATCGACGTGGAAGATCGTCACCCACATCTTCGCCGTCTCCAGCACCGGCATCGCCTCGCGAGCGAACGGACCGAGGAGCCCCAGCGCGTACACCGCCCACTTCCTCCCGTGCCCTCGGTTCGCGACGATCTCGGTCAGGTACGGGACCGCGTCAGGGATCGCGAGCGCCTCGGCGGGGCCCCACGGGTTGTATGGATTGGGCGAGAACTCGCTGTCCCAGGCCTCGCAGCGCGATTCCTCGTCGAGAACCGCCGCCATCAGCTCCTGCGGCGTCACTTCGTCGCGTCCCACACCCGTGACAGGTGCTCGAGGGCTTCGCTCTGTGTGCCCGCAGCGAGCGCGGCTGCCGACTTCTCACCGGCGAGGGGCGAGGCCAGCGGGGTCGCGAGCTCGGCAAGCAGCGAGTCGTCACGCACGCCGAGCGATCGAAGCCAGTCGACCCGCTCGGCGGTGATCGGCGAGCCGTAGATGCGATCGATCCACGCGCACTGAAATGCCGCATGCGCGTGCGCCGGGCTTGCGAGCAACACACGGGCGTAGTGGCCGTACGCCCCGGCGTCGACATCGTGGTCCCGCAGGTGCATCGCGAGGAACCGGTTATCGGCGGCGTCGATCGTCGTCGGTGCGAGCACGAGACCGGCGAGCTCGGCATCGAGACGCGGCGCGTACTGGCGATCGTCGCGATCGTGCAGCGACCGCTCGGCGCCTCGCAGGTGCTCGGGCAGCTCGGCCGGCAGGTTCGCGCAGCGGCGGCCCCGCACGAGCTCGAACGTGAGCCGGATGGTCAGCTTCTCGTACAGCAAGTGACTGCGCGGATGCGGCGCAAGCCAGCGCACGTTGATGCGCTCCAGCTCGACACGCGTGCACGCGTCGATCACCGCCCCGGCATCCTGCGGGCGGTTGAGCACCATCAAGATGCGCGCGGCCGCCGCGAGGAGCTTGGTGTTGTGTGCGCGAATATGCGGACGCACGGCCTCGACGGGCGCGCTGTCCGGCCACTTCCACGCGAGCTCGTACAAGCACGAGCTGTCTTTGGGCACGCCATCGAGCACGAAGCGGAGCACCTCGAGATCTGTGCTCGTGAGCAGCTCGGTGTAGTGCGCCCTCGCTTGCTCCGGGCCCGCCTCGAACGCGCGCCGGGCGATCAGGTTCCGCGCGGTACGGTCGTACGCGCGCCACGTGCCGGGGTGCAGGTGCACGCCGAGCTCCCGCGCCCGAGGCTCGTCCACGGACCACAGCGCGAGCATCTCGCCGAGCGCCTCGAGCCGCGGCGACGCCGCGCGCGCCGCGGACCCGAGCTTGTCGAGCGCGTACACCGCCCACTTCTGGCCACGCTTGCGACCGAGGCTCTCGACGAGGAACGGCACTGCCTCGGGCACAGCGAGCTGGTTGGCTACGCGCCACGGGTCGTGGGGATTACCACCCATCGGCGAGTCGAACGCCTCGAACGCGTCCTCCTCGGCGAGCACCGCAGTCATCAGCGCAACGAACGGATCGGTGCTCACATCAGCGCAGCTTGCTGATCTGCAGCCAGTGCCGGAGAGGATCGGGGGTGATGGTCTTGCCTTGGGACGAGCTCGAGCGGAGATCGAGCGTTTGATTCGTGGTGAGCCGGACGACGGAGCATCCGTTCTGCACTCCGACCTGGTACGCCAGGCTCCACAGCCGCGCCCCGCTCCTGAACAGGTCTATCTCTGTGGCGCTCGACGCATTGTCTGTGAAGCCGATGCACACCAAGTAGTCGCCGTCCTCGCTCGCGGTGAACGTGCCGCTACTGAATTCGTTGTGGGTGTCGATCGACTCGCCCGCGTACAGGATCTTGGTGAACCCACCATTCGTGGTCGCGTAGCTGCTGACGGTGTCGGCCTGCACGCGAACCGGCAGCCGGTAGTGCGTCATGTAGTTCCACAGTGGGTCGTGCGGGATCGACTGCGACGCGATGGTGCCGACGGCGCTCTTGATCTCGAGCGTGTCATTCGCGGCAAGCCGGGTCGAACGACATCCCTGCGCGACCCCTTGCTCGCCAAACACGACACCTCGTGCTGCGTTGTGAAATGTATCGAGCTCGCCGTCCAAGGAGGTGCCGAACGCCAGCGAGGCGCATGTGAACACATCGCCCGGCTGCGTCGCCGTCATCACGCTCGTGGTGGGCTCGTAGCCGAGCTCGTCTCGCTGCTCGGCGGCAAACGGGACCGTCGCCAGTGTCATGCTCGAATCGACTGCCGCGTTCGTTGCCGCGAGGACACTGGACGAGCTCGGCAAACGCTCGATCAAGAGATAGTTGTAGAACGGGTCCGGACCGATCTGAAGTGTGCTCGTCGAGTCGTGACCCATCCAGACCTCGACGAAGTCCCCGGCCGCGAGCCGCACGGCGATGCAACCCTGGGCGATGTCCCTATTGCGCGCGAACGCCTTGTGGCGAGCGTTGTTGATGTAGACGTCGAGCTCGTGCGTGGTGCCTACCTGCCCGGTGCTTAGGCTCGCGCAGAGCAGGTAGTCCCCGCCGAGCTTGGCGGTGTAGCGGTTGGTGGTTGGATTGAGCTCGCCCTCGTCGTCGAAGACGGGCGTCCCGTACGGCACCTTCGTCAGGATGCCCGGTCCTGCGGTGAACGTCGTGATCGTCGTCGTCAGGATCGCGGTGACGAACTGCGGCGGCGCCGCGTCGACCTCGGCGTCGGCGACAACGACATCGTCGGAGACCCCAGCGTCAACGACCGGATTCACCTTGCCGCACGCTGCGAGGGCGAACAGCCCCAGAAGAAAACGCCCCATGGCTGATCGTAAACGAAAACGCCCCCGGTCTCCCGAGGGCGTCCGCCACTGTGTGACGTGAGTCGTGACTAGCCGGCGATCGTAAGGCCCATCTGGGCGCGGACGTTGAAGAACTCTTCGCTGATCGAGTAGAGCACCAGCTCCTTGATCTTGTCCTTCACCTGCGGGCCACCGACGGTGACCGGCTCTGCCGAGACCATGCGCGCTGCGACCTCGAGATCGCCGCACACCACGAAGCCTGCACGGTGCGAGACCGCATCGACAGCGTGGCCCCACTTGGCCAGGTTGATCTCCGGCGCCGCCTGGATGAACTTCTGCACCACCATACCGAGCTGCTCCATCGCGTGCGGAGGCATGCGCTTTTGCATCTCGGGCAGGTACTGCTGAACCATCTGCACGGAGTCCGGCGGGATCGGGAACCGCGGGTTGAGCATCGCGATCGCGCTGAGCACGACGATCTTGAGCTCCGTGTTCGTCGGCAGGAGCATCTTCAGGTAGTACTCCGGCCGCATGTAGGTCAGGCGGCGGGCCGAGAGGAACGCGATCTCGCGCTCGTTCTTGCCCTGGAGCAGGTGCGGACGCACCACGAACGACGGGGTCAGCTCCGTCTTCTCGATCGCGTTGGCGAGCTGAATCTCCGCGGCCTTGTTGTCCTCGACGAGGAACACCTCGGGCAGCGGAACGTTCAGGACCTGCGCGACATAGTAGAAGAGCTTGCTGAACAGCAGGGTGTCGCCCTGCAGCTGCTTGCGGTCCTTCCGCTTGATGCCGAAGTCCTTGTGCGGGAACGCCTTCATCACGGCGACGCCCTGCCAGCACGCGGCCATGATGGCCGAGATGTAGCGGTTCTCGTCCGGGTGGATGAGCTTGGCCCACGTCTCGCCGGTCATCATGTTCTTCGCCTTGACGAGTCCACGAGGCTTGTACTGCTCGTAGAACTGCATCTCGTCGGCGTCCGCCTTCTTGAGGAAGGCGAGAGTGTTACAGACGCACCACGTCTTATCGTACTGGTGCGTATCCATGTAGATCTTGCGCAGCGCCTTGTACGAGTCGTACTTGAACGGCTCGGTCTTGAGCATGCGCATGTGCTGCTCGACGGCCTTGTCGGTGTACTCGGGTCCCGACACCAGATAGAGCTCGGCAAGGACCTCCGCACGATCCGAGCCATCCGGGCGCAGCTCGTTCTTCGGATCCATCGCCTGCGCCACTTCGTAGGCCTGCGTCGCAGACTGGTAGTGCTTGAGGCGCGAGCGATAGATCTCGCCGAGGCCGTCGAACAGACCGACCTGCAGCTTGTGGAACATCGGGTTCCCGCCCTTGGGCAGGCGCTTGATCATGTCGCGATACGCGCGCTCCTGACCCTTCCAGTCGCGCTTGGTCGTGAGCACCCGGTCGATCGCTTCGAACGACTTCAGTGCACGCGGGATGAGCGCGTCGGTCAGCTTGTCGGGCTCGGCGAAGAACGCATCGAGTGCGCGATTGTAGTAATCAACCGCCTCGTCGAGGCTCTTCAGCTCGTCACGGCAGATGGTGGCAGCGGCGTGGTGGTACGCACCCTTGCGAGCGCCCGAGCTCTCGAGCGCCACGAAGCGCTCGATGGTCTCGACGACCTTCTTCCACTGCTTGGTCTCCGTGTAGAGGTCGAGGATCTTCTGCAGCAGCTGGTGGTCTTCGGGCGCGACCTCGAGTGCATCGAGGAACGCGGCCGTCGCCTTCTGAGCGTTCTGCAGCTTGTCCTGGTAGATGCCGCCGATTTCCGACAGCAGCTGGACCTTCTCCTTCTCCTTCGCGGTCGCTAGCAGGCCACGCTTGGCGTGAACCACCGCTTCCCAATCGCCCTGCGCGGTCTGCAGGTCGATGACGGCCTGCAGGGTCTCGCGGTGAGACGGATTGATCTCGAGCGCCTTCTCGAACATGTTGAGCGCCTTCTTGCGCTCACCGAGGGCCTGGCGAACCATGCCGAGCCGGTTGTAGATGCGGACGACATCCGCCTCATCCGACGCGTCACGGTGCTGGACGAGGATCGTCTGGTAGATCTTTCCAGCGCTGTCCCAGTCCTGCATCTTGAACATCAAGTCGGCGCGGCCGACGAGCGTCGGCAGATACGTCGAGTCGATGTCGTACGCGGCCTTGTAGTAGCCGAGAGCCTTCTGGCTATCGCCGAGCTCGTCCGCCGTGCGGGCTGCACGGTAGTAGAGCTCGTTGAGCTCGCGCGGGTCGGCATGGAGCTGGCCGACCTTGCGGCACAGCATGTCGATGACCGGCTGCAGCTCACGCCACTGGTTGTCGTTGAAGTACAGATCGGCGAGCGGGCGGCCCGCATCGACGTGCTCGGGATCGAGGCTGATCACCGCCGCGTACAGCGACTTCGCCTGGTCGTCCTGGCGAAGCTTGTACGAGTAGATGTTCGCGGCCTCGAACAGCAGGCGCACCTTGTCGATCGCGACCGGCGTGTAGCTCTCTGCGCGCACCATCATCTGGGCGGCCTTGAGCCAGTCACCACGATCCGAGTACTGCTTGGTCAGAGCCTCCATCGTCGGCACGTGGCCGGGATCGAGCGCGAGACCGCGGAGCAAGTTGCTCTCCGCACCCTCGGCATCCGCAAGCTGGGCGTACTGGATCTTGCCCATCCGCCAGTACATCTCGACCTGGCGCTTGGTGTCGGTCGACAGCTGAACGAGATGCGACATCATGTCGATGGCGCGGTCCCACTCGCTGATCTTCTCGTAGAGGCGACCGAGTGCATCGAGCGAGCGCTGTTCGTCGCCGTCGAACGACAGGACGTCGTTGTAGGCCTCGACCGCGCGGTCGATTTCCTTGAGCTCGACCTCGTAGACCTGCCCCATCGCGACGTAGAGCTCGATGCGTGTCGCCACGTCCGAGGTCGCCATGATGTGGTTGCGGTAGGTCTCGACGAGTGCCTCGTACTTACCGGCAGCCTGATACAGGCGGGCCAGCTCGCGGTAGGCGCTGAAGTTGCGGCTGTCGATCGCGACGATCTTCTCGAGAGCTTCTGCTGCGCGGTCGAGCTTGCCGAAGCGCTCCTCCCACGCTGCAGCCATGCGCTCGTAGAGCGAGACGCGCTCGGCATCCGACGGCGTTGCATCGAGCTGTGCCTCGAGAACATCGAGGTACTTCTCGGTCTGCTCGGTCTTCTCGTACAGACCCTCGAGGGCGCGGAGCGCGACGAGGTTCGACGGGTCGAGATCGAGCACCTTCTGGTACGCGGTGATCGCCTGGCCCGCGTCGAACAGACGCAGGTCCCAGATCGAGCCGACTTCCGAGCGGTACTTGATGATCTCGCTGTCTTCGGTCGCCAGGTCGGCGCGACGCGACAGGACTTCGATCAACGGCTGCCACTGCTCGGTGCGGCGGTAGAGCCGATCGAGAGCGACAAGCGTCTTCTGCGACGTGCTGTCGGTGTGGAGCGCCTGCTGGTAGCTGTGGATCGCGCCACCGATGTCCTGCATCTGCCGCTCGAGCAGCTCAGCAAGGTCGATGTAGAGCGCGGTCTTCTTGTGCGGATCGTTCTCCGCCGCAGCATGGCGCTGCAACGTCTCCTGCAGCTCGGTCCAGCTACCACGCTTACGCTGCAGCTCGGCCATACCGCCGAGTGCACCGGTGTGGGCCGGGTCGAGGCGCAGCGACTGCTGCACCGAGTGGATCGCGTACTCGAGATGGCTCAAGTGCTCCGAGTACCAACGGCCGATCTTCACCCACAGATCAGCAGCCCCACCGCGGTCGCTGGTCTCGAGCTCGTTCACGCGGTTGGTGTACTCGTCGAGCAGCTCCTGCCAGCGGTTGGTTGCCGTGGCCAGACGCTCGAGCTCGTTCGCCGTCTCGTCGTGCGCGTAGTCCTTCTTGAACGCGGCCTGGAGGACGTAGAACGCGCTCTCCTGGTCGCCGACCTCGGTCTCGTAGATCTTGGCGACAACGTTGAGCGTGTTGATCTGCTCCTCGTTGGTGCCGCGGAGCTCCGAGCGCTCCAGCAGGATCTCGATCAGCTCGGTCCACTTGTACTGCTGGCGGTAGATCGCCTCGAGGCGATCCGATGCCGTCGCGTTGGCCGGGTCCGACGCGCGAACGCGCTCGTACACCAGGGCAGCCTTCGTGAGGTCCTCGACCTTCTCTTCCCAGGTCGAAGCAGCCTGCAGCAACGTGTCGCGGCGCTGCGTCTCGTCCTCGAGGACGAGTGCACGCTTCTCGAGCACGTCGATCGACTCTTCCCAGCGGCCTTCGCGGACGAACAACGTCTCGAGGGCGGCCAGTGCGCGGAAGTCGCTCGGATCGATCGCGACGACGCGGCGCCATGCATCGACCGCTTCATCGACGCGGCCAAGCACTTCACCCTCCAGCTGACCGAGCTGTGCATACAGCTCGATGGTCTGGGTCTCGTCGATCGCGCCCGAGAGCTGACCGACGTCGATGATCCGGCGGATGGTCTGGGACAGCTCGTCCCAGGCCTGCGTGGACCGGTACAGACGCGCCAGGGACTGGAGCGTCTCGAGGTCGTTGCCATCGATCCGGTCGGCAGCGAGCCACGCATCGAGTGCGTTGCGCTCACGACCGAGCTTGTCTTCCCAGATGCGGCCGAGGTGCTTGTAGAGGTTGATCTGGTCGGCGTCGGGCGCGACCGCGATCTGACGCTCGACGATCTCGACGAGCTCGTCCCACTTATTCTGGCGCGTCGTGAGATCCGCGAGGGCCGCGAGGGCCTGCGGCTCTTCGCCACGAATGTCGAGGACGCGGCCGAGCAGCTCGATCGCCTTCTCCTCTTCATTGAGCGCATCGCTGCACAGGCGGGCCATGCGCGCGTAGATGTCCGCCATCTCCTGGTCGGTATCTGCGGTATCGATGAGCTTCTCGTAGACCTCGAGGAGCTTGCGCCAGTCTTCCTTGCGGAAGTGGATGCTCTCGATGCGCTCGAGGGCCTTCCGGTTGCGGCTCTCCTGGTCGAGGATCGCGGTGTAGTTCTTCAGCGCCTGGTCGAGATCCCCGAGCGCGTCGCTGAAGATGTCACCGCGGCGGAAGTACAGCTCGGTCTGCTCGTCCGGATCCTGAACGACCTCGATGCGGCGACGCAGGATCTCCTGCAGGTCGTCGTACATCGCGGCGCTCTGGTAGAGCCGGTCGAGCGAAGCGAGTGCGTCCGGATCCTTGGGCTCGATCTCGAGAACGCGCTGATGCGTGGCAACGGCGTTGCCGGCGTCATGCAGCTCGTGCTCGTACACGCGAGCAAGGCGGAGCAGCGTGGTGCGCCGCACTTCCTTGTCCTGCGTACGCTCGAGCGCGCCGGTGTAGGCCGCGACCATGTCGTTCCATGCACCGGTCTCACCGGCGAGGCGCTCGCTCTCCTCGAGAGCGTGCTCCCAGCGCGGATCTTCGACGATCGCCGCAGCCCACCAATCGAGGGCCTTGTTCTGATCGTAGAGGCGCTGCTCGGCCAGCTCGGCCAGGCGCTGGAACATCTGCTGACGCTCCCCGCCCGAGAGCTTGGTGAGCATCACTTCGAGGATTCCGTGCAGCTTGCCGAACTCCGAGGCGGCCTCGTAGAGCGGCTCGATCACGCCAGCGATCTCGGCCTGCAGGTGTCCCGCGTGGAACATGGTTTCGAGAGCACCCAGCGCACCTTCGTGCGTCGGGTGGTTCGTGAGGATCTCGCGGTACGTCTCGACCGCACCCTTGCGATCACCAAGCTGGTTCTCGAGGGTGTGACCGAGGCGGAACTGCAGGTCTGCAATCTCGGCGTCGTTGTCGGCGAGCGAGATGAGCCGACGGAGGTTCTCCGTCGCCTCGGGCCAGGCACCCGTCGTCGCGAACAGACGATCGAGCGCGAGGGCCGCCGGCTTCATGTCGTTGGCGTCCGACGACACGTCCAGCAGCTTCTTCAGCGTGCTGACCGCGCTCGGGACGTTGGTGAGCTCCTGCTCGTAGACGCGAGCCAGGCGCGAGAACAGATCGACCTGACGCGGGACATCGAGCGACTTGTTCGCCTCTGCCGAGTACAGATCGGCGAGCGGCTGCCACGTGCCGGTGATCTCCGCGAGGCGCTCGATGTGACCCAGCGTGAGCTGGTTCCCCGAGTCATCCCGCAGGGCGCGCGCGTAGGCATCGAATGCTGCGTGCGCGTTGCCGATCATCTGCTCGTGGAGCTGCGCGATGCGGTGCAACAGCTCGACCCGCGCGTGCGGATCTTCGTTGTTGGCAACCATCACCTCGAGAACCTCGACGAGCTTCGCGTACTCGCCGCCGGTCTCGTAGATCGGCTCGAGCACGCGAGCCGCCATGACGGGCTCGGTCTTGCCCTTGACCAGGCCGTCGAGCGCGGCAAGCGTCTCGGCGTGGCTCGGGTCCATCTCGAGTGCTTCGCGGTAGCTCTCGATCGCGCGGGCGACATCGCCGAGGCGGATCTGCCAGAGGTTACCGATGCGGTACTTGAGAGCGACCGTCTCGCCCGACGTCTCGCTCAGCTCGACCTGGCGCTCCAGGTTTCCGAGCAGGTCGTACCAGCGCTCGGCCGCTCCGTAGAGACGGTCGAGTGACTGGATCGCCGGCAGCTGGTCGGCGTCGATATCCAGGATGCCCTGGTAGGTCTCGATCGCCTTGGCGACGTCACCGAGCTCGCGGTCATAGACCTGCGCGAGCACGTAGAGCATCGCCTTCTTGTCTTCCGGGTCCTCGGCGAGGTCGGCCTTCTTGGCGTAGACGTCCTTGAGCGGCTCCCACCGCGCGAGGCGAACGTAGATGCGCTCGAGAGCGTCCATCGCCGTCATGTCCACGTCGTCGATTGCCAGCACCTGGCGGAACGTCACGATCGCGGCGTCCGCATTGCTGAGGACTTCTTCTTCGATCTGCGCCGCACGGAACAGGAGCTGCTTGCGCTCCTCGACGTTTGGCAGCATCTCGCTCTTGCGCTTCAGGACATCGACGAGCTTGGTCCAATCACCGGTGCGCTCGTGGATGGTCTGGATCGCCGTCGCGGCCTCGACGGTCTGCGGCGACGACTTGAGCACGCGCTCGTAGGTCGCAACAGCGCCATCGTTGTCACGCAGCTCGTGCTCCTGGATCTGAGCGCGGCGGAACAGCAGGGCGACCTTGAGGTCGTCCTCCCCTGCATCGCTGGCGACCTGATCATAGAGCGCCGCAACTTCGGGCCACTTATCGAGGCCACGGGCCAAGCGATCGAGCTGGGCGTGCGTGGTCTCGTTGCGCGGATCCTCCTTCATAGCGCGCGAGAAGGTCGCGAACGCGGCATCCGCGTTGTCGCCACCGATCTCGTGCAGCTCGGAGATCATGTGGAGCAGCTCGATCTTGCGAGCCGGATCAAAGGCGTGCTTCGCCATGATCTCGTACACGCCGATCTGCTTGGTCCACTCGCCTCGAGCCTTGTAGATCGGCTCGAGGATGTTTCCGATCGTGAGCTCGTGCTCGGGGTTCGTGATCAACCGCTCGAGAGCCAGCACCGCGTCACGGTTCTGGTCCTCGTGGTCGAGCACCTGACGGTACGTCTCGACGGCGGCAGCCAGCTCGTTGAGATGAGTCTCGCGCAGCTGAGCGAGGCGAACGAGCAGAGTGACCTGCTCGTCCGGCCGCTCGACGAGCGTGAGCTGACGGCTGAGGTTGTCGCCGAGGTCACGCCACGCGGCGCGACCGACGTACAGACGATCGAGGGCGCGCAGCGCCTTGAGGTCGTCCGGCGCCTGGCCGAGGATCTCGTTGTAGATGGTGATCGCCTCGTCGGGCGCGTTCAGCATCTCCTCGTGGATCTGTGCCGAGCGGAACAGGAACTCGAGCCGCTGGTCGGGCTCGTCCGCGATGTCGATGCGGCGGCGATAGATATCGAGCAGCTCGGCGTACTTCTCCTCGCGGGTGAAAATCCCCTCGAGGCAACCGAGTGCATTGAGATCGTCGCTCTCGATCGATAGCGCACGCTTGTAGAACTCGACGGCCTTGGTGCTGTTGCCGAGGCGATCCTCGTAGCTACGCGCAACCTTGGTCGCGAGCTCGTGGGCGAGCTTCTGGTCGAGGTCCGGCTTGAGCAGCGCACCCTCGAACAGCTTGACCAGTCGGTCCCAGCCCGCTTCGGGCAGCAGCGGGGCAAGTGCCTCGAGCTGATCCTTGGCGGCCTCGGTCGACGGATCTTCGCCGAAACCACGCGCGTATGCGTCGAACGCCTTCTCGGCGTCCATCAGCTTGGTGCGCTGCAGCTCGCCGATGCGAAGCAGCAGCGACACGCGGCGCAGGGTGTCCTTCTCGACCGCGAGCTGGGTCTCGTGGACGCCGACCAGCGGACCCCATTCCTGGAGCTGCTCGTAGACGGGCTCGAGAATGTTCGCGACGGCCAGCCGCTCCTTGTCGTTCGAGCGGAGGTGAACTTCGAGTGACTCGCGCGCCTTGGGGTGGCCGACGTCGATGTCGAGGATGTCGCGATAGACATCGATCGCACCCGGAACATCACCGAGGTGGTGTTCCTTCAGCTGGCCGAGGCGGTACTTGAGCTCGACGTGGGCCGGCTTGTTGTCCTCGGGCCCGATGATGGTGATCTGCCGGCCGAGAACGTCGGACAGCTCCTTCCACTGGGCATTGCGGACATAGATCCGGTCGAGGGATGCGAGGGCAACCGGCTGATCGCCAGAGGCATCGAGGATGCCCTGGTAAGCAGCGACGGCCTTCTTGTCGTCCTTGACCTCGTCCTCGTACAGCTGGCCGATCTTCGACTGGATCGCGATGCGCTCATCACCATCCGTCGTGAGCTCGAGCTTCTTCTCGTAGACCTTCAGAAGCTCGTCGAACTGGCCCTTACCGAGGTAGAGCCGCTCGAGGGCGCCGAGCGCCTGCTCGTTGCCTTCGTCGAGACCGAGGATCGACTGGTTCATGGCGAGCGCGCGCTCGACATCCCCTTGCTCCTTCTCGATCACGCGCGCCATCACGAGCATCAGCGGCAGCGCATCGCGCTTGTCGCCAAACTTCGGCAGCGACGCACCGTACGCGTCGACGAGGTTGTTCCAACCCTGCGTCTCGCCGGCGAGGCGCTCGATCTGCTCGCGGATCTCCTCGGACTCGTGGTCCTCGGAGTGAGCCTTGAGCCACCAACCGAATGCGGCGCCCTTGTCGCGCAGCTTCTCTTCGCTGTACGCGGCCAGCTTCTTGATGCGGTCCTGGCGGAGCAGCATCTCCTCGGAGGGCGTCGCGTCGAGCTGGATCTCCAGCACGCGCACGAGCGCCTTTGGATCGCGACCCGCCTCGTAGAGCGGGATCAGCGCCTCGGCTGCGGCGAGGTTCTTCTCGTCGAGCTGCAGGACCTTCTCGAACGCGCGCATGGCGCGGTCGGCCTTCTGCAGCGTGTCGCGGTAGAGCACCGCGATCTTCATCGCGAGCGACAGGCGGTGAGTCTCGCTACCGGACTCGACCTCGCGCTCGAGGACGCGGATGTACTCGTCGACCTTGCCGCGCGAGGTGTAGAACTCCTCGAGATCGTCCCAACGTCCTTCCGTGACGTAGAGCTTCTTGAGGGCGTCCTGTGCGCGACGGTTGTTCTCGTCGATCGCGAGCAGCTTCTGCCAGGCGTCGATCGCCTTCTCGCTGTTCTCGATCTTCTCCGTGTAGAGGAGTCCGAGCCGCTGCAATGCATCGGCGCGAAGCTTGGCGTCGCTCGCGGCGTCCGCCTGGCGCTGGCAGATCTCTGCCAGCTTCTCCCACTCCTTGTTGCGCTCGTACAGCTTGTAGAGCTCGGTCAGCGCCTCTTCGTGGGTCGGCTCGTACTCGACGACCTTCTCCCACCAATAGGTGCAGATCTCGGGCTTCTTGACCTTGGTCGCCGCCATCTTGGCGACGTCGATGACCTTGGCGGCACGCGCCTCCTCGGGCGCGCGCTCGATCTCGGCCTCTTTGAGCTTGATGAGCTTCTCCCAGTCGCGGCGCTTCTCGTAGACCGCGAGCAGGTGCTCGGCTGCTTGGAGGTTGTTCGGATCGAGATCGAGGACCTTCTCGAACGCCTTGATCGCTTCAGCCTGGTTGCTGAATCGCTCGAGGTACAGATTCGCGACCTGTAGATAGATCGCGACCTTCTGCTCACCGTCGACGGTGCGCTCGGCCTTCTCGTTGAGGATCTTGACGAGATCCGGCCAACGCTTCTTGTTCTCGTACAGCGCTGCGAGCTTGTCGAACGCGTCGAGGTTGGTCGGCTCGTGATGGATCGCTTGCGTCAGCGACGAGATGACCTGGTTGTCGTTGTTGAGACGACCGTAGGTCTCGGCGAGCTCGACGAACACGGCCGCCTTGTCGGCGGGCGTCGGCGACGCCTTCGCTTCTTCGTCCTTGAGCGCGTCGGCGAGCTGCGCCCACGACTGGGCATTCTTCAGCACGCGCACGAGCTCGCGGCGCGGGGCCTTCTCGGCCGGATGCGCCGCAATGACCTTCTTCCACTCGCCCACGCCCTTGTCGCCAGCACCCTCGGAGCTCTTGGCCCGGGCCATGGCACCTTCGAGATCGGCGGGCATCGGCGCGGCCGCGGCACGGCCGGAGGGTTCGGCTGCGACGGCGGCCTGAACGCGACCCGACGGCTCGGGCGCGGTCACGGCAGCGACGGGCTGCTCGGTCGGCGACTTCGTACGCGGTTGCTGCGTGTCGGACTTCGCACGCGGTTGCTGGGTGTCGGACTTCGCACGCGGCAGGTCTTCGGACTCCGTACGCGCAGAGGCCGGCGGCGGTGCCGTCGGTTCGCGCTTACGAGAGGCCGCGTTCGCGGCCTCTGCTTCTTGGGCTGCACGCTCGGCTTCGGCTGCTGCTGCACGCTCCTCGGCTTCTGCTGCTGCTGCACGCTCGCCGGCGGCGCGCGACGCTGCGCGCTCCTCGGCCTCGGCCCGCTCTTGCGCATCGCGGTCCGCCGCGGCCTTTGCCGCCTGCGCCTCGGCGGCAGCCGCTGCTGCTGCCTGCTGCTCCGCCTCGGCAGCACGCGATGCTGCCTCGGTGTCCTGGGCCTGCATGCCGGGCATCGAGCCCGCTGCGACGGCCATCTCGTCGGGACCGACGAGCTGGACAAAGTCCTGGACGTTCGGGTTCTGCGGCTCGATCGATGCCGCGATCTGGAAGTACTTCTTCGCGCGCGCGAGGTCGTTGACCTTGTCGAACGCGATGTGTCCCGCCTGGATCGCGAGGAACAGCTTCTCTTCGTTGTTCGTGAGGCGGTCGACGACCGCATCCGCGAGATCGAGCAGCTGCGACCACTCGCCCTTGTCGCCGCGTACCTGGCGAAGGAGGGTGAATGCCGCAACCACCGACTTCATCGCGCCGGCGCCGTTGCTCGCGCTGGCCGTGATCGCCGCGTTGAAGAACTTCGCGCCGCGATCCTTGTCCTTGAAGCGCTGCAGCCATTCGAGCGCGAACATGCGCAGCGCATCGATGCGCTTGCCATGATCGCCCGCCTTGTCGGCGCGGCGCATGTGGTGCTTCTCGAGCTCGTCCTGTCGGTTCTGACCGAACAGCAGCGTCTCGTACATGAAGTTCGCCGACGGCTCGTCGATGTCCTTCACGAAGATCCGCTTGAGCAGCTCCTCGAGGCGAGGGTCCTCCGGCGCTTCGATACGGCAAATACGCGCTGCACGCAGGAGCATGCGAACGGCTTGCGCGTCGTCGAATCGATCGGCGTCGTCGGAGAGACGCTCGACTTCATCGACCCAGAATTCCTGGTCGTACGTCAGAGCCGCGAGAGCGTCCTTGACTCGAATCGAGCTGGGGTCGTTGCCGAGAGCGCGCTGAAGAACGGCGAGTGCCTTGTCCTTCTGCCCGTTATCCAGCATCGCTTCGCCGACGATCTGCGGAAGGTTCTGCGCCGCCAGTGGCGAACGCATCTCCATCTCGCCGAGCTTGGCGACCATCTCGAAGCGACCAATCTCCCCGTAGACCTCGCGCGCTCGCGAGAGCGCTTTGAGATTCTCGGGGTGGAGCTTCCACGCGAGCTGATAGAGACCGAGCGCGCGATCGCGCTCTGGAATCACATCCTCGACGAGAGCAGCCAGCTCGAACAGTCGTTCAGACTGTTCAGGCTTGGTGCCCTGAGTTTTGAGCTCGTTCTCGAGCTCGTCGATCGTTGCCGTCCAGTCTCTCGACCGACGCAAGCGTTCCCGAAGCAGCGTACGCGTGTCCATCTGCGGTCTATCCTCCCGCACTTCCAGAAGAAACTACGACCCTCGTCACCCGCACTTTTTTATCACGTGCGAAGGGCCGTCGGGGGGCGCCAGGCTGCCGAAAAAATATCGGATTTTGGATCACCACCCCCCGCTTCTTTCGGCGTGGCGTGATGTGGCACTTAGCATCCACTCCATCGGCCGCCAATGAAGCGAGTTTCTGACTCGGGTCGCACACGCCCCGGACGGGCCGTTAGGCCGGTTCTCCGACGACGAATCCACGAACTACGCGCACGGCAGCTCGCGCCCCGGCGACGGCCGCCACAACGAGTTATGCCGATGCGCGATCCACCGCAGATGTAGTCAAGCGGTAGAGCCAGCTCAAAAAAGATTTCGTCGCGGAGGAGATTTCGGTCAGGCGGGGGCCCGCGGGTGAGACCGGATGTCCGTTTGTTCGTTCGTCGCCGAAACGAAACAAGGCCCGCCGGACGGCGAGCCTCTCGGTCGAAGAAGGTAGTGCGGGCTACTTCTTGCCCTTCTTGGCGGCGTCTTGCGCTGCCTTCTCCTGCTTCATCAGCTGCTCGGGCGAAAGCTTCGGTGCGGCCGGGCCATCGGATCCCATGCTCTTCGCGGCGATGTCCATCAGCATCTTCGACGCCTGCTGCTTCGCAAACTCGAGCGATGCACCGGACGACTTCGAGAACTCCTCGAGGTCGCGCTTGGCGTGGGTCATGTCGCCCTTCTTGAAGTAGGCCTGACCGCGCTGGAACTTCGCCTTGTGGTTGTCGCGCTTGCTCTCGATCGCCTTGTCGAACGCTTCGATCGCTTTGTCCCAGCTGTTCTTGTCGTCGTAGCCCATGCCGAGCACGAACCAGATGTCCGAGACCTCGTTGCTACCGGGAACATTGCCGGCACCCTGCGACGCGACCTTGATCGCCTCTTCGGTGTAGTCCCACTTCCGATAGAGCTCGGCGAGCGCGACGTACGGACCCTGCTCGCGCGGGTTCGCGGTGAGCGCCGCCGAGAACTCGGTAGCTGCTTCCTTCGGCTTGTCCTGCGAGCGATAGATGCGGCCGAGGTAGTAGTGGGCGCGCCACATCTCCTTGTTGAGCTTGACCGCTTCCTTCAGGTGATCGGCGGCCTTGTCGAAGCTGACGTTGGCGAGGTCGACCTGAACTTCCTCGGGCTTCTTGTTCTCCTTCTTCGCCTGATCTTCGCGGGCGCCCTTCACGGCCTTCTCGTAGAGCGAGACGCCGTACCACATCTGGTACATCGGCTGCTCCGGCGCGATGCGGACCGCGTTCGAGAACGCGTCCGATGCTTTGTCCCACTCACCGCGGCCGGCGTACGAGCCGCCCATGCCGTAGTACGCGAGGTGGTTGTCGCTCCACTTCTCGACGGCCTTGCCGTACGTGGTGATCGCGCTGTCGTACTGCTTGGCGCCGTGCTCCTTGTTGCCCTGCGCGAGGAGCGTCTTGGAATCGTTGCGCGACTGATTCGGACAGCCCGCAGCGAACAAGACGACGAGAACCGCCCCTAGAAGCTTCATGAACGAACGGTAAATCATGGTCCTCCGAAATGCCAGACGGCGCCGATGTTCCCATCAGCGCCGTCGAAGATTGCGAGATCCGGTTGAACCACCGCGCGCCTTGGCGCGCGGCTTACTGGCTGGCCGAGCGGAACGTGAACGGGTAGTTCACCTGCACGCCGCCGCCACCCTTGGGCTTCGGGAACTCGATGCCCTTGATGACATCGGCGACGCAGTTCGCAACAGTGGGGTCAAGGCCCGAGCCGCTCGAGGACGCCACGTTGCCGTTCGGCGTGATGAAGAACTGCGCGGTCACGGTGCCAGCGAGGCCCGGCTTCGCGAGCAGCTGCTTCTCGTAGCAGTACGTGATCTTCGAGATGTTGCGCTTGATGTAGCGACGGATGATGGCCTTATCGAGGTCACCCTGTGCGTTCGGCTGACCGATCGACACCGTCGGAACCGAGGCGCTGCGACCGCGCATGCCACCGCGACCACCGCCGACGCCGTAGCCCGAGCCCGTGCCCGAACCGTGACCGATGGTGCCGTAACGACCGGTTCCGATCGTGCCCCAGCCCGTGCCGCCGCCGCCGGGACCAAAGCCCGAGCGACCGAAGCCGAAGCCGCCGTTCATCTCGCCTGCCTCGTTACCGAGCAGACCACCGTAGATGTTGCCGTCGTCGAATCCGCTGGAGATGTCGCCGGTGCCGGTCAGCGAGGCGAACGCGCCACCCTGAACGAGCGCGACGTTACCGAGGATACCTGCGTTGCGCGCAGCGTCGACTGCCTGCTGGCGAGCCAGCTGCGGGTCTTCCTGGTTCTTCTGCATCTTGTACTGGCCCTCGGCGCGGTCCGAGTCCTTCTTGCCCATCTTGCCCTCGTCGAGCGCCATGGCCGTACCCGAGCCGCCAGACTCCTCTTCGCCGTCGTCCGGCTTGTCCTCTTCCTCGGGCGGGGGCGGGTCGTCCTGGTTGGTGCTGTTCGAGCGAGTCGACGTGTCCTCGAGCGAGGCGAGGTCGATGTTCGTGCCGGAGTCCTCGACGGGAATCTGCTGCAGGAGCAGCCAGAAGCCCATGTGAACCGTCAGCGAGCCAGCGAAGTACGCGAGCACGCGGCTCTCGAGAGCGGCGAACAGCGGCATCGCGTGGCGGCGCGGGCGCGGAACGCTCGACACCATGAACGTTGCCTTGCCGCTGCGAACGCGAATCTTGGCGCCCGACGGAATCGGGCTGATCGACGTGCGGCCCTGAGCGGCGAGCTCCTGGAGGGACGTCGACTGGCCGTTGACGACCATCTCGCCTTCCATGCCGTGGCCGAAGTTGAATGCGAAGTCGTCACCGTGCGGCGCGACGAGCGGGAAGTCCGGGCCCGGAGCCTGCTCGATCGGGAACTCGACGCCGGGCGCCGTGCCGATGCGAACGTACGGGCTGACCTTCTCCTTGCGCATGCGCGCGAGACCCGCGGTCAACGTGATCAGTGAGGCGAGCATGCCGCCGAAGGCGACGAAGTCGTAGCCGCCGGAGAGCTGGCGCGGACGCACCGAGAACGCCGGCTTCTTCAGCACGATCGTCTCGTAGTCGTGGCGACCCTTGTTGTAGGCCGCGTTGTCGACGGCCGTGTAGAACGCGATGCTGAACGCCAGGAAGCCGACGATGCCGATTGCGAACAGCGCCCAGGTCGCGCTCTGAACCTTGCCGCCCTTGGGGTCGATGCAGTGCTTCACGCCGATGACCGAGTCGCCGAGCATCGCGGCAACTTCGATGGCGCGTGCGCCGCCGAGGTCATCCGCTTCGCCAGCCATGTTGGCCTGGAAACCCGACGGTGCCGCTTGCGCAGTGCCGTAGAGCGCCATGCCCGGGGGCGGCTTGAGTGCGGGAGCCGCGAACGACGGCGCCGGAGCCGCCGCGAACGACGGTGCGGGCGGTGCCATCGGACGGCCGGGTGCGGGCGGAGGCGCCTGCATCGTCGCAGCCATCGGGTTCGGCGCGGGCGGCGGTGCCGACGCTGCGATGTCGTGCTGCGCGGGCGCACCGACGCGGGTGGGGACGTCATCGTCTGCGCCGGCTTCGCCGATCGTCAGCTCGATCTTCGTCTCGCCGACGACGATCGTGTCGCCGCTCTGGAGCTTGGCCTTGTTGACCTTCTGGCCGTTGACGAAGGTTCCCTTCGTCGAGCCGAGGTCAATGATGCTCACGTCGCCGGGTCCGTTGACCTCGATGATCGCGTGCATGCGGCTGACCGTCTCGTCGTCGAGCTTGAGGTGCGCCGAGGGCACCTTTCCAAGCTTGATGACGGACAGGCTCAGCTTCTCCTCGCGGATTAGCTGGTCGCCCTTGAAGATGCGGAATGTGAGAGGAACTTTTGCACCGGCCATTTGGTTCTCCAGTTCGGAGCGCTAACGCGAACAGAAACAGCCGGTGACGTGCAGCGAGCCCGAAGGGCTGGCTACAGATCCTCGGCCGACTTGATGATCTCGGGGATGAAGTCCTTGCGGATACGAATCAGCGACGAGTGCTTCGCGAAATCGCGAGCATCGACAGTCGAGCCCTCCGGCTTCACGAGATCACCTTCGATGGTGTCGCCCGAGAAGTCGTAGACCTTGACCTTGCCAGCAGCCTCCGCGCCCTTCTTCTGCGCGAATGCCGTCGTAGCCGTCAAACCGAGTACCGCAAACATGATCACGAGCTTCCGCATGGTCGTTCCCTTGTTAGGGGCGGCGCTGCAGAGTTCCGTGAGCACGGAGGTACTGACAGCGACACCCGATTCCTGGTTCCGAGATTCTTTACAAAAAGTTCCGCGAGATCCAGACACACATGGGCGCCATTCGTTGCTCGAAAACCGCCCTGCAATTCCAGGCAGTTATCGCCCGGCTCTAGCGGGTCGCGCAAGATCCCGGGCCGGCTTTGGGTGGCTGGCCCTCCGGAGTGGCGGCAGCCGATCCCGGTCCCTTATAGAAGGGCATCCCGAACTGGCAGACTTGGCCGGGTGAAGAAGCTCCGAGTCCCGGCCGCCCTGGTCGTCGCGTTGGTCGGCGGCTCGGGCTGCGGTGATGACAGCGAGGCGCGCAAGGATACGGGGGATGGGACCTGCGCGGTGATCTGCTTCCCGGATGGCAGCGATGCCGGCGTGTGTCCCGACAGCCCGTGGGTCTGCGTCTCGGAGACCCTGCCCCACGAATGTCCGTCCGGCTGCACCTGCAGCACCTACTGCTTCCCGCGAACGGCCGAGGGCTCCGCCAACTGCCCGACCGATGACGGCCTCGACTGCGCGTCTCCCGATCGCACCTGCCCTGCCGGCTGCGACCCCGTCAGTTGATGACCTCCAAGCCGCTCGGTCGAGCGGCAAGTTCGGGGGCCTCCCGGCGGCGACGGAGCCCAAAACAAAAGCCGCCCGGGTCAGGGGCGGCTGGTCACGTCGTCCGCGAACCGGACGGTCTGCGACTTACTTCTTGGGAGCCGGGGCCGGCGCAGGGGTCGGCGCCGGGGCCGGCTGCTTCGGCTGGTTCGCGAGCTGGGTTGCGAACTGGTCGAGCTGCTTGATGACCTTCTCGCAGTCCTTGATGTTCTCCTTCGCCTCGTCCTTGTCCTTCGAGGTGCCCGTCTTGCCGAGGAACTGCTGGAAGAAGTCCTTGGCCTGCTTGTAGACCTCGACGCTCTTGCGGAGCGCCTTCACCTGGTCCGGATCGTTCTGCTTGTTCGCGCGGAAGTCCTTGTAGAGCACGCCCAGGTTGAAGAAGGCGTCACCACGCTGACCGTCGATCGCGACGGCAGCCTTGTAGCTGGCTTCAGCACCATCGAGGTCGTTGAGACCGCGCTTGGCAACACCGAGACCGATCGCCGCGTCGTAGTTCTTCGGCGCGAGCTTGGTCGCGGTCTCGAACATGTCCTTCGCGGTGTCGTACTTGCGGAAGCCGAGGGTCAGCAGACCGGCATTGATGCGCGCCTCGACGAAGTTCTTGTCACCTTCGACGGCTGCCTGGAACGACTGGAGCGCCTGGTTCAGCGAACCCTTGTGCATCCAGTACAGGCCGTATGCGTTCTGGAGCGCGGGGAACTTCGGGTTGCGCTTGTTCGCCTCGTCGAGAAGGGTCTTCGCGAGGTCGAGCCGGTTCTTGTTGGTCTGGAAGCCTTCCATATAGACCAGGCCGAAGACCGTGTAGGCCTCGACGCTATCGGTATCGACACCGAGGGCGTTCGAGAGGTTGAAGCGCGCGTCTTCCTCGAGCTTCTTCCACTGCGCGTCCTTCGTGTTGGTGATCTTGCGCATCTGCTCGAGGTTGAGCGACGCCATGTTGATACGCGCAGCGATCAGCTTTCCGTTCGCCTTGATCGCGCTGTCCCAGTACTGGCGCGCCGAGTCGACCTTGCCCGCCTTGTAGTAGAGCTGGCCGAGGTTCGACAGAGCCATCGCGATCTTCGTCGCGTCGCCCTTCATGCGGCTCGCAGCCTGGTAGGCCGCTTCCGCTTCCGCGTTCATGTTGCAGCGCTGAAAGCTCAGGCCGACCATGAACTGCGCGGCGACGAGGTCCCGGTGGTCCTTGACGACGTTGCCGAAGCGGTCCGCCGACAGTTTGCACGTGCCTTCGTTCCAGCCGCTCTTGTCGTTGTTGCGGAAGATCTCAACGGCGGCGTTGTAGTCCTTCTTGGCGTCGGCCGAGACTTCGACCTTCGGGCCAACAGGGGCGCCCGGTGCAGCAATGCCGCTACCGCTGCTGCCGACGTTCGGCGGAGGCGGCGGGGTGGTGCCGGCCTTGAGACCGGTGCCCTTGGCGGGACCGCCGCAAGCAGCCGCCGCCGCGATGAGCGATGAAAGAATGAGGATGTTACGCATGGTGAGTCTTCTTTCCTTCGTCTCGCTCAATCGAGCTTCGCGGGGGGTTCGATTGCGATCACGGGCGCGGTCAGGTTCGAGTCACCGCTGAGCTCCGCAGCCGTCGGGTAGTCTTCCGGCTTGATCTGTCCGAGCTCGCGCTCGCACAGCTTGCTCCACTCGCTGAACCAGCCGAGCTCGGTCGACTTCGACAGGCACACGCCGTACGCCGCGAGCGACTGATCGGCGAGCGGCTCGGCCGCCGTCGTCAGTGCATCGCAGTACGCATCGACCTTGTCCTGCGCGATGTCGTAGCCGTCGATGATCTGGCTCTTGCGAACCTCGGCCGGGATTTCAGCCGTGAACAGCTGATCGGCGAAGTTCTGCGTGATCTGACCGAGGCGAGCGGCCGCGGCGATCGAGTTCGCGTTGTCCTTGATGGACAGCACGGTCTCGTACTTCTTGCCGGCCGTGCCTGCGCCCTTCTTCTTGCCTTCGAGCCAGTCGTTGAAGCGCTTCATCGCCTTCTCGGCCATGCCCTTCTTCTCCGGCGAGCCGTCGCCGAAGTTCAGGTTGGTCGGGAACTGGATGCTGAGATACTTCTCGAACTCGACGTCGGCTTCGGCCATCTTGCCCTGGGCGAACCAGTAGCGAGCGCCAAGTGCGCCGTCGTCCTTCTCGGAGACCTTCGCGAACTCCTTGCCTGCCGACGCGAACGCCTGCATCGCCTTCGCGAGCTTGCCCGCGTCACGCTTGACGACGGTCAGCTTGATCTTCGACTCGGGACCGCACTGCAGCGGAGCCGTGTAGACCTCTTTGCCCTTCTTGCGCTTGGTCTTGTTCTTGGTGACGACGGCGCGTTCACGCGAGATCTTCACACACGAGCCGTTGACGGCCTTCACCGGGCAGCTCTGGTTGAACAGGATCTGGCCGATCTTGGCGTGCGCGATCACGAGGTTGCTCGAGCCGCCCTTGCCGCCGTGGACACGGATGTACTCGTTGAGGTGCTTCACGATCGCATCGTTGTCACCCTGCTTCTCGTAGACCGAGGTCAGCGAGAACGCCGCGTTCGCGGCCTCGGCCGGCTTCTTGGCGCCGAACGTCTTCACGAAGTACTTGGTGTCTTCGATCGCCTTGGCATCGTCGCCGATACCCTTGCGGTAGAACACGGCGTCGCTCATCGCGTCGTACGCGTCCTTCTCACCGGCGTATTTCGCCGCGTAGCGCTCGAGCTCCTCGGCAGCGCGGTCGTAGAACGCGATGTCGCCGAACGCCTTGCCGAGGCGAGCAGTCGCCTTCGCAGTGATCTTGCTGTTCGGGTAGTACTTCTTCAACAGCGAGTACATCTGAATCGCGACACCGATCGACCGGCCCTCTTCGAAGCAGACACCTGCGTTGTAGAGAACCTCGTCGTTGTCCGCGGCTTCCGGGTTGGTGTTGTAGATGTCGAGGTAGCTCTGGCCACACTGGACGTACTGGCTGAAGTCCTTGCTGACCTTGGCGTCCGCCTCGAGCTTCTCGGCGCGCTTACGCATCGACTGCGCCTTGAGCTTCTTCAGGACCAGGGCGAGGTCGTCTTTGCCCTCGAGGAACTTCTGGTCCTTGTTCAACTTCTCGGCGAGCGCGATCATGTCGTCGAAGCGCTGCAGACGGTTATACGAGTCGAGAAGCAGATTGGCCGCGAACTCTGCGGTCTCGTGGTCGCGGTGCTTGTCCAGGATCTCCATGAACAGCGGCAGCGCCTTGTCCCACTGGTTGTAGCGACGGTAGATGTTCGCCTTGAGGAACTTCATACCGACGAGCTCGTCGTCCTTGGGGTCCTTGATGTACGCGATGTAGATGTCGAACGCGGCGAGCATCTTCTGCTCACGCTCCGGGATCGGCTTCTCGGTCAGGTCTTCCTTCTTACCCTTACCGTCATCCTTGCCGTCGATCTCGGCCTGCTGCTTCGCACGCGGGTCGACGTTGAGAGCGTTCTTCCAGCCGAGCACCGAGGCGTAGGCCGCTTCCTTGGTCAGCTTGGCGTCGAGCTTGCCGGTCTTGACGACATCGGTGAACGCGACGGCCGCGTTCTCCCACAGCTCGGTCTGCAGACGCGCGTTCTTCTCGTTCTCCGCGCGGCTCCACAGGAGCTCGGCGTAGAAGTACTGGGTCTGCGCGTAGTCCTCGGCGTCGGGGAACACCTCGAGGTAGACCTTGTAGAGCTTCTCGGCGTACGCGAGCGTCTCAGGGTTCTTGGTCTTCGCAGACTCCGAGTGATACGCGCGGGCGAGCTCGCCGGACATCGCGGCTGCGTTGTCGTGGCACTCCTGCGCCTCGGCGGCGGGCAGCACGCCCTTACCCTTGAGGGCGCCGTAGAGCTTGTTGAGGTTCTGGATCTCCGTGACCTTGTCGGCGTTGCCGGCGCCCGGCATCGACAGCATCAGGTGGGCAACGTTGTACTGCCAGAGGCAGACGTTCTTGTCCTTCGGCGCGACCTTCATCAGCTCGCGGAAGATGTAGATGCCCTTGTCGCTCTTGCCCTGCTCCATGTAGAGGTCGGCGAGGATCGCGAGCATGTTGAAGGCGTAGCCGCTGTCGACGCGCTTGAACGCGTCATGCGCCTTGTCGGCCTTACCGATCTCGGAGTAGGCGCGAACGAAGTCCTTCTTCGAGGCGCGGTTCAGGATCTCCTGCTTCTTGTCGTTCTTCGTGGCCTGCGCGACCTGGAAGAACGTCTCGAGCGCGTCCTGGAAGCGGGCCAGGTTGAGATGGATCCAGCCCATCTTGTACATCGCGTACCAGTACGCCGTGCTCTTGGGGAACTTGAGGACCTGCTTGTAGCGGGCCTCGGCGTCGGCGAGCTGGCCGGACTCGAAGTAGTAGTCGGCGAACGCGAGGTGCGCTTCGGGGACGTACTTGGAGTTCGGATAGTTCTTGAGCAGCTTGTCGTAGACCGCTCGCGCTTCCTTCATGTACTTGCCGCCTTGCAGCGTGTACCCGTAGTAGAAGAGCGCCATATCCATCTTGGGATAGTTGCGGAAGGCGTCGTTGTCGGTGAGGCCCTTGTAGGTCTTCACTGCCTTGAGCAGGTAGTTCTTCGCCGTGGCCTCGGCCTGCTTCTGCATGTTCTGCATCTTGGCCTTGTCGCCCGGCGTCTTCGCGCGGTCGACGGCGATGGATGCTTCAGCCGCCTTGAGGCGGAACAGGCGCTGCTGCTTGGCGTAGAGCTCGCCGAGGCGGAAGTAGTAATCCGACTTCTCTTCGACTTCGCTGTCTGGCGTCGAGTCGATGAGCTTGGCGAGGATCGCTTCCTGCTCGTTACGAATGTTCGAGACCAAGCCTTCGATCGAGAGGACGGCATCGGCCGTCAGCTCGGGCTTGAACTCGCTCTTGTTCTGGGCCTTCGGTTGGATCGGCTTGACGCGATCCGAGAGCTTGACGTCTACCTTCACGGACGACGTGTCGCGCTTGTACTTGCCCTGGGCCATCGCGGCCCCGGGCATCGCAAGCAGCGACGCCAAGATCAGTGACTTGAGTTTGAACATGACGATTCCTTTTTCCCCGGCGCGGACGGTAACGCAGTGGCTGGTCGGGAGCGAGTCGTGACCCGCAAGACTTCAACGTTTTTAGCGAAGCGCGCGCGCGGAATCAACGACTGGATCGCGACGCGACAACCTCGTGACTTCATCGTCCGGGACGAGGACAAAAACGTGACAACTCGGTCCTCATCTCGTCGCGCGTACGTAAGAATCCTGACGGTCCGCGGATAGGAAGTTCACCGAAACGAAGAACGCCGCCCGGTGAGGAGCGGCGGCACGAGCGGTCAGATGCGATCGCTT
>JBBQFU010000079.1:0-32170 GCA_038322185.1 Haliangiales bacterium | reverse complement strand
CGGGTCCTTCGCGTTGTACGGATCGCCGGCGAAGTAGAGCTGGGTCGTGAGCTCGTCGCGCCCCTTGGCGCGGACCTTGACGTGGATGTGAGCGGGACGGTAGGTCTTGCCGTTGAGATAGCGGCCCGGGACGATCGTGCGCAGCTGGTAGCGGCCCTGGTCGTCGGTCACGACCGTGCCGCGAAACCGATAGCCGTCGTTGTCGTAGGCGCCGGTCGAATCGGCCTGCCAGATGTCGAGCTCGGCCTTCACGATCGGCTCGCATTGGGTGGTCAGGATGCGGCCGTCGAGCGCGAAGCGGGTGCCGGCATCCTTGGGGGCGACCAGCACCGCGCGGCTCGGCGCGCCGGACCTGTAGAACGGTCCCTCGATGTTGTCGGCGGTCGCGGGCCCGCAGGTGCGGGGCTTCGGCATCTCGTCGTCGTCCGCGATCGCGATGGTCGGCGATGCGCACGCCGCGAGGAACAGCGAGGAGTAACCGAGGAAGTTGCGGCGGGTGAGGCTCATGTTCAGGCAACGGGGCTCGCAGCCGACCGGCGCAGGAGAATCGCAAATCCTGCGGAGGTAGATCGTCCTCTACCAGGTCTGGCCCGAGCCGTAGACGCCAACGTCGCGTGTCCTGGGCGGGTTTACGGGGGCCGGCGGGAGGGCGGCGGCGACGGGCCGGCTGGGCCGCTTCGCGAGGGCCGCTTCGCTGACGGCGCGATCGGCGGGCAGTCGGGTCGTGGCCGCGGCAGCGGCGCCGATCGTGGTCGCGTAGATCGCGGCGGCCGCGGTGAAGCGGGGCAGCGCTTCGCGGTGATTGCCCTGCGCCTGCGCGAGCAAGCCGAGGTTGTGCTCGGCAAACCCGCGATCACCGTGGTCGGCGGCGGTGAGTAGCTCGCGCGCCTGCGTGAATTCGGCGAGTGCGGCCGCGAAGTCGCGCTGCTCGAGCAGCACGAGACCGATCGAGTTGTGGGTGAGCCCCGCCGCGATGCTGCCCTCGCCCTGCGTCGCGATCTCGATCGCGAGCGCCTTGCGATAGGTCTCGAGCGCGGTCGGGAGGTCGCCACGGAGACGAAGCACGCCGGCAATGTTGTGGTGGTCGCGTGCGACGTCTCGATGCTGTTCGCCGCGCAGCTCGCGATCGATCGCGAGCGCGTCGCGATGCCAGCGCTCCGCGTCATCGAGCTTGCCCGCGGCACGCGCCACCGAGCCGAGCGCCGACAGCGTGGTCGCGACTTCGACCGAGCGCGGCCCACTGACCTCGATGAACTGCGTGCGCGCGGCCTCGAGAAGCGCGTGTCCGTCGTCGAGCTTGCCGCGGTTGTAGGCGATCAGACCGCGCAGGCGAGCGAGCGTGGCGGTCAGGTGCGGCGGCGAGCCGGCGCGCTCGACCGATGCGACGGCAAGCACGCCAAAATCGTCGGCGGTCGTCAGGTCGCGTCGATCGCCGGCGATCGCGATCCGCGTGAGCCACGCGCGTGCGAGCGTGGTGTCGGCCCGCCCGCGTACGGCCTGCGCGACCGCTTCGCGGGCCGCTGTGTTCGCGTCGTCGAGACGATCGGCACCACGCAGCGCGTCGGCGTGCACGAGCAGCGCGTCGGCGAGCGTCGGCGCGTGGAGACTCGCGTGGGCACGCTGCACGGTGCGCTCGGTGCTCGCGAGCGCGTTGCGTGCATCACCGACGGCGATGAACGCACGCAGCGTCGGTAGCTGCGCGGCGACATCACGCACGGCCGCGGCCTGGTCGGGCTCGAGCGGGATCGGGGTCGCGGCGTCGAGCGTCGCGCTCCGGCAATCGATCGACGGTGGCAGTGCCGACAGCACATCGATGGCGACACCGGACGCCGGCCGCTGCAGGTACGCGAGCACCGCGAGCACCTCGGCGTGCTGATCTTCGAGGCAGCGCTCGCGGCCGGCGGTGCGCGAGGTCGCGCCGCGCGAGGCCTCGCGGCAGGTGTCGATGCGCTCCTGCTTCCACGTCCCCAGCCAGCCCTCCAAGCTGGCGAGCACGCGCTCGTCGAGGAATGCGTACGCGCTGCGCACATCGGGCACCGCAATCGCGCACGTTTGCGCATGGCTGGCGTCATCGCGCGTCGCGGCGAACGTCGCGCCCGAGGCGACCGCTGCCGCCGCCAGGCCCGCCGCGATCCAGCGCGTCGGGCGCTGCCGGCTCGCGTGCCGCGTGAGGTGAGCGGCGACCTCGCGCATCGACGCGAACCGCTTCGCGGGATCCAGCGCGAGGCAGCGCTTGATGGCCGTATCGAGCCACGCCGGTGCCGATGCAATCGTCGCGACGTCACCGCGCTCGACGGACGCCACGAGCTCGGCCCACGTCGAGCCGCTGTACGGCCGGCGCCCCGCGAGCAGCTCGTACGCCATCACGCCGAAGCTGAACTGATCGCTCGCCGCGGTCGCTGTCCCGCCACGCAACACCTCGGGCGCCATGTACGCCGGCGTCCCGGCGACGGTGGTGTCGGTGCCGACTGCGAGCCCGGTTGTCGTGGGCACCGCCCCCGAGCGTGCGAGCCCGAAATCGCCGAGGCGCACGCGACCGTCGCTGCCGATGATCATGTTGTCGGGCTTGAGGTCGCGATGCACGACGCCAGCGGCATGCACGGCAGCGAGGCCGCCGAGAAGATCGACGAGCACGCGCACCACGTCGCGCCACGGCCGCGGCGGATCGGTCCACGCGCGCAGGGTCTCGCCCTCGATGAGCTCCATCGCGACGTACACGCCAGCATCGGTGGTGCCGACCTCGTGCACGGTGACGACGTTGGGGTGATTGAGGCGCGCCATCGCCTGCGCCTCGCGAACCAGGCGATCGCGTGCAGCGCCGCCATCCTCGATCAGCATCTTGATCGCGACGCGGCGATCGAGCTCGGGCTCCCACGCCGAGTAGACCCGGCCCATCGCGCCGCTGCCGATCACGTCGCCGATCACGAAGCGCCCGACGGCGTCACCGCGCGCGAGGATGCGCCCTGCCCTGCGCGCGCCCGCGACGGTTGTCACGACCTCGCGGCACGACGCACACGAATCGATGTGCTCGTCGACGCCGGCGAGCGTCGCCTGCGCGACCCGGCCTTCGATCAGGCCGAGGACCATCGCGTCGTCGAGGCACGTCATGCCAGCTCCAGGGTAACATCGCCATCGTGGCCACGCCGCTCTACGATCTGGTTGCTGCATCCGCACCCGATGCTGCGCGTGCGCTCGGCGAGCCTGAAGCGGCGGAGCGCACCCTCGCCGGCCTCTGCGCCGACGCCGCGACCGCGTGGCCCGGCCTCACCGTCGAGCCGGCTGCGTTGATCGCCGCGTTCGCGCCCAAGCTCGCCGGCGACGACCCGGCAGCGCTGACAATCGCGGGCCTCGCCGAGCTGCACCTCGCCCTCGCGTGTGCCGCCGGCAGCAACGCCGCGATCGCCGCCTTCGATCGTGCGTACCTCGACGTGGTGCCGCAGGCACTCGGCCCGATGAAGCTGCCCGCCGCCACTGTCGACGACGTGCGAGCCACCGTGCGCGACAAGCTGCTGCTCGCCGAACCCGGCAAGCAACCGCGCGTCATCGAGTACGCCGGTCGCGGCCGCCTGCGCGGGCTCGTGCAGGTCAGCGCCACGCGCACCGCGATCGATCGCATCCGTCACGAACAGAAGGAGGCGGAGCTGCCGAGCGATGCGCAGCTCGCGGCCGCGGGCGATGTCGAGCTGTCGCTCATCAAGGCGCAGTATCGCGAGGCGTTCGTCGCCGGCTTCACCGCCTCGGTCGCCAAGCTCGAGCGTCGCGACCGAAACTTGCTCCGCTTGCACCTCCTCGGGGGCATGACGCTCGAGCAACTCGCGCAGATGTATGGCGTGCATCGCGCCACGGTCGTGCGCTGGCTCGCGGCCGCGCGCAGCACCGTGTTCGATGGAACGCGCGAGCACGTGGCCGAGACGCTGCGCGCGCCCGAAGACGAGCTCGATCAAATGTTTGATCTCGTGCGCTCGCGGGTGGAGCTCAGCATCGAGCGGCTGCTCGCATCGGTCGAACGTTCTCGTCATCCCTAGGACAACGGGCATGCCAACCGACCGGCGCAGGGTCAGACACAACTTCACAACTTGGGGCAATGCGCCCCAAGTTGTGAAGTTGTGTCTGACCCTTTTCCGTGCGCCGGTCGCTGCGCCGCTCCGTTGTCCCTTTGAAATGCACAACCTCCTTCCCTGCCTCGCTCTCGCCGCCCTCGTGACCACCCCACTCACCCGTACCGCCGAGGCCTGTGGCGGCAGCTACGAGTCGCCCCGTCCGGCGCCGCCACAGATTTCACTCGTGACCACGCACACCACCGGCCTCGCCACGAGCCGCATGCCGAGTCGCGGGCGCATGTCGTTCGCGATCATCGGAATCGAGCCGACCCAGCCGGAGAAGCTCGAGTGGCGCAGGGTGTCCTCGTCGACGAGCTACGATCCGACCGAGGTCGCGCCGACGGGCTACTATCATCGACACACGCTCACCCTGCTCGGGGCGAGCGGCACCCGCGTCGTCTCGACGAAGAACCAGGTCGCGCTCAAGAACGTGCGGTGGAACTACGACGCGCTGTTCGACGCGCTCACGCTGCCGGTGGCGGCGAACGACAACTTCACGATCGCGCTGCGCGGTGACCATGCGGGTGCGGTCTGGCACGCCTTCCGGCCCACGTTCGTGCAGCCAAGCTCGATCGCGGGCACGAACCTCTCGATCAAGCGGGGTCGCGGCGCCTCGTTCACCATCCTCGATGGCAAGCGCGAGATCGGATCCCACGAAGGCACCGTGCTCGGCGCGGTCGACCTCGACGGTGCGCGCTACCTCGTCGTGACGTCCGGTGACGGTTTCGCGACGACGATCGCGGTTCCGTTCTCGGCTTAAGCGCGCTCGGCGGTGGTCCAGCGCGGCAGCACCGCGAGCCCCGTGCGATCGGTCGGCAGCGTGATCGTGATCGTGGTGCCCTTGCCCTCTTCGGACTCGACGGTGATGCGGCCATGATGCGCCGACACCACGCGCTCCGCGATCGCGAGCCCGACACCAGAGCCGGTCTCCTTCGTCGTGAACCCGGGCACGAACAGCCGCCCGAGATGCGCGCGCGGAATGCCCGGACCGGTATCGCTCGTCACGATCTCGAGGATCGGCGATGCATTCGCGGCCGGGCCTGCGATCGCGCGCACGCGCACCATGACCTCACCGCTACTGGCCGCGCACGCCTCGGCCGCATTCGAGATCACGTTGAGCAGCGCCTCGCGGAGCAGCATGCGATCGCCGCGAATGTCGGGGATGCCGGCCGTCTGCTCGAGCGCGATCGTGACCGTCTGGCTGCGAGCCTGCGCCGCGATCACCACCTCGTGTAGCAGCGACGACAGCGGCACGAGCTCGACCGTCGGCGTCGGCGATTGCATCGAGCGCAGGTACTGGGCCCACTCCTCGTAGAGTGCGGTCACGTCCTTCTCGAGATCCTTCAAGCGATCGGCCAGGTCACCCTCGGTCGCGAGCTTGCGCGCCGACCGCGTGCGCGCGCCGATGATGCCGAGCAGATTCTTCACGCGATGGCCGTGCGCATACACGCCCGCGAGCACGTCGTGGCGCGCGACCTCGGCCGTCGCCGTCACGAGCCGCGGCGCGACGCTACCAGCCGCCGAGCCTGCGCCCGGGTTCGCCGCGTCGAGCAGCCGGCCGACCACCACGCCGAGGCTCGGCGAGGTCGCGTCGAGCATGCGCGCAGCATTGCGCCACGCCATGCCGTGGCTCGAGTCGATGCGCAGCGCACGCTCGATCTCGGCCAGTGCGCCCGCCTGATCGCCGCGATCGAGCACGAGCAGCGCAAGGCGGCACGCAGCCGCGGTGTGACCGGGCTGAAACGTGAGGCCCAGGCGATAGGCAGCCTCGGCGCGCTCACGGAGATCAGGATCGTCCTCGCACAGCGACGCGCGCAGGAAGTGGAGGCGCGCGCGATCCACCGCGGTCAAATCCTCGGCGGCCACCGTCGCCGCGAGGCCCTCGAGCTCGCCGAGCAGATCGTCGCGCTGCGCCGGCGTGTGCTTGCGCGCGCGCCGCTCGAGCCGCCGCAGCGTGAGTGCAGCGCTGGTCTTCTCCGCCGACGCGGCCGCCAGCTCGTCGTCGATCATCGTGTCAGTCACGCCGCTCTCGCCGGCCGCGTGGCGCGCGAGCAGCAGCGCCGCCAGACACAGATGGCTGCCCGGCAACCCGCGCACGGTGTCCATGCTCGACATCGCGTCCTCGCCGCGGCCGTTCGCCACCACCGCCGCCGCGATCTCCTCGATCACGCCGAGCTCCGCGGGCTCCTTCTGCGTCGCGGTCACGCACGCCTCGAACGCGGCCGCTGCCTGTGCCGCGGCCCCCGCCTTGTCGCCCTGCGATTCCGCCGCGCGGGAAAGCTCGAGATGAGCACGTGCGCGATCCCAGGGCTTGATCTTCGGGACGTCGAGCGCCGCACTCAGCGCCATGCGCGCCGCTGCGATCTCACCGGCCGCGAGCTGCGCGCGCCCCATCAAGATCTTCGTGCTCGGCCCCGGTGCACGCTTGGCAGCCTCGGTCGCGAACTGGCGCGCGCCAGCGGCATCGCCTTGCGAGAGCGCGATGTCGCACAGCCGCAGCGCGGGCGCGACGTCGTCGGTCGCGGCGAGCGCTCGGATCAGCGCGCTCTTCGCAGCAGCGGGCAGACCTAGCGCCCAGTAACGATCACCGAGCTCGAGCAGCGCGGTCGCGGTTCCCATCGACCACGATGGTACGCCAACTACAGCAAGTTCTTCTTGCGCTGCGTGACGTGCTTGTCGAGTGCGTCGAGCATCTCGGCGAGCTTCGGATCCGAACCGGCTTTGATGCGAAGCGCGGTCGCTGCAGACTCGAGCGAGATCACGTCCGCTTGCGCTCGTGTTCGTACGGAGTCATGCATCTCTCTGAAGGTGCTGTAGAAGTCCTGCAACATGTCGCCGTCTCGCAAAGCTGTCACCTTGCCTAGCCGGCCCTGCGCCATCTTGTCGAAGTACAGCGAGACCTTGTAGAGCGGGCCCGCGACCTTGTGGGTCATGATCAACAGGTACAGCGACAAAATCACGACGAGCCCGACGCCGACGCCGACCATCTTGTACATGAGCGCGCGATCCTCGGCGCGGTAGTCCGCGGCCACGACCTCGCGCAGCTCGTTGTACGTCTTGTCGTCCTGCGTGAGCGCGGCGAGATCGCCTTCGATCGCCGACGAGGCGGCGTGGCGCTGCTGATAGATCAGATACCCGAGCGAGCCCGAGATCACGCCCGAGAGGATCGTGACGAGCAGGATGTAGCGAAGCTGCAGCTTCTTATCGAGCAGGTAGTTCGAGAGCTTGCGCTTGTGGCGCTGGGGCTTGTGGCCCTGGCCCTTCTCGCCGCCCTTGGGCACATCGCCACCGAGCTTGCCGTCCTTCACGACGGTTGCGGCAGGTACATCACTCAAGGGCCTTCTCCTTGCGCGCGAGCAGCGTCTCGAGCTCTTTGACGGTGTCGTTATCGGCGAGACCGGCATCCTTGGCGGCGGCAATCGTCGCCCTGATGCGCTCGATGTCTTCCTTCTCCATCGTCACGACGCCTGCGTGCGCGGTCTTGAAATGCTCGTAGAAATCGATCAGCTGATCACCCTTGCGGAGGTTCCAGACCTTGTCGTAGCGACCGTCTTTCATCTTCGCGAGGTACAGAGTCACCTTGAACAGCGGGCCGGCGACCTTGTGGGTCATCTTGATGCCGTACACGGCGAGGCCCACCATGAGGAGCAAGCCCGTGCCGATGAGTACGTAGAGGATACGGAGGCGGCCGTCCCCGACGCGATCGCGCGTGCCGGCCTGGCGCATCTCGCACATGTGATGCGAGACAATGCGATCCGCGAAGTCGGTCGGCAGCGTCGGCGTGATCGTCATCGACGACTCTTCGAGCTGCACGGTCGCGCGACGCGGCGCGGGCTCGGCATCGGCGACGCTATAGCTCTCGCCGCCCTCGCACTTCACGACGGGAATCTGCGCTTTCTTCAGCGCGTCAACGCACTCGCCACTCGCGAGCTTCTCTTTGACGTAGTCGTCGCACTTATTCGCCTTGATCGTCAGCGGGGTCGCGTGTTCCGGCGTGCAGGTGGCATCGGCGCACCACAGCGCCTGCACCGCGACGACGTTGGTCATCGCGTTGGCGCCAGCGACGTGCGCGGGATCGACCTTGGACCGCGCGGCCTTCGTCGGCTCGGCGGCCTCCGGTAGCGTGGGGTCGTCGATGTTCATTGGCACCGCGGGCAGTTCGGGGTCGGTCGGAACCTCGACCACCTCGGGCACCTTCGGGCAGGCCTCGCCGCGCACGCGAATCATCGCGACCGTGGTCGCTTCGTTCGCTTCCTTCATGACCCAGATGCCGAGACCGGTCATCAGAATCGCGGACACGCCGACCATGAACAGCGTGAAACGCAGCTGATACCTCTTGTTGAGCAAGAGGTTCTTCCAGCTGCGCTTGTATGCGGGTGCTTGTTTGCCGGCGGCGGCCATCACGGAACCTTCGATTTGATCGTCGGGATGATCTTATTCGCGATCAAGTTCTCGATCACGGCCGTCACGCAATCCTCGGCGGCCAAGTCCTGGTCCCGCTCCGAGTTGCTCGCGGTCACCGAGGCGCCACCATTGAGGAACCCGAACACGCTCTTGTCGGGGAAATCTGCGAGCAACATGCTGACTTTACACGAGATCGTGGCGCCACTGCCACTCTTCTTGATGTCGAGACTGTTCAGAGTTCCGTCCACATAGAAGCCCGAGGCTCCCTTGGAGGACAACGCCGACTTGGTCGGGGTCCCGCCGGGCCAGCTGGTCTGCATGCTCGGGGCGGACTTCGTGAGGGTCTTCTCGGTGACCTTCACCATCATCGCGCGCCACCGGGGATCCTTGGCGGTGTTGCTGGTCTTGGACGACATCGGGCCGACGTTGACGTAGATGCCGCCCTTGCCGCCGCTTGTTCCGCTTGTTCCGCTTGTTCCGCTTGTTCCGCTCGTTCCGCTCGTTCCGCCTGTCTTGCCTTGGCCCTGGACCAGCTTGAGCGCGGCGTCGGCTTGCTGCTTGACGAAGTCACTGCTGTCGTTTGCTGCGGCGCTCGCGAGGTTCTTGATCGCGAGCGACTTGTACTTCGAGTTGGGGTGCTTCGTGAGGATCTTGCCCAGACCGACGGCTGCGGCAGCGCGAACGTTCTTGTCGCTGTCGCTGCCGACCGCCTTCGCGAGCGGCAAGATGGCGCGTTCGTCCTCGGTCCTCGCGAGGCTGACCGCGGCCGCGAGCCGGACCTTCTCCGACGAATCGCCGAGCCGCTTGACGAGCGAGTCGACGTTGTCCGCGAACGCGGCATGCGCGAGCGCGATGAGGACAGCAATCGAGAGAACGATCGGGCGCATCTTGTCGCTGTTTGCTGAGACGCACGAACCCGTGCGCCTCTTCAATCTTGAGACTAGCGAGTTTGGTCACCCGCCCGCAAGGTAGGCACGCGCAAGGTGGACATAGTGTTCTGCGCCGCAGCGGATCTGCTCCCGCTCGTTGTCATCGAGGGGGCGCTTCACCTTCGCAGGAGAGCCGAGCACCAGGCTACCAGGTGGGATAATCGTCCCCGGTGTAACGAGCGCACCCGCACCGACGAGGCTGCCGGTGCCGATCCGCGCGCCGTCGAGGAGGATGGCCCCCATGCCGATCAGGCAGAAGTCTTCGACCGTGCAGGCGTGGATGATCGCCGAGTGGCCGACGGTGCAGTCGCTGCCGATTTCGGTCCCCGAAACGCCGCTGGTCACGTGGATGACCGCGTTGTCCTGGATGCTCGTGCGCGCGCCGATCTGGATCGGCATCACGTCTCCGCGCACGCTCGTCGCGTACCAGATCGAGCTGTCGTCGCCGATGACGACGTTGCCGATGATCGCGGCGGTCTCGGCGACGAACACGCCGGCGCCGAGCTGCGGCGTCTTGCCGCCGAACGTACGAATCGTGGCCATGCTCTAGCGGCGCGTGCGCTGGTGCTCCGCCTGTTCGGCGGCAGCGAGAATATCGTCGAGGGCAGCGTCGAGATCGTCGGAGTCGGGCGCGATCGGCGCGACGAAGCGAACGACGCCGCGGCAGTCGATCACCATGAAGCTGATGCGCTCGGAGTCCTTGAGCGCGAGGTGCTCGAACAGATCCATATCGGCGACGGCGAGCGAGACGTTCGAGCTGAACGACTTGCGAACGCTCGTGAGCTCGCCGCGGCGGCCCGGCGCGGTGACCGCGAGGGTGGCGGGCAGCGTGTCGGCATCTTTGAGGCGCGTGCGCAGCCCATCATTGATGCGGTCGAACACGCGGCCACAGTTCGCGCAGTTCTCGAGCATGAACCAGCCAACGACCAGGGTGCGGCCCCGACGCTCGGCGAGGTCGTAGTTGAGCTTGGCGTCGTCGATGTCCGTCAGCTCCGTGTGGAGCATCGGCTCGCCGACGAAGCGGCGGTGTAAGACCTCGGCGCGCGTCGACAGCGTGGCCTTGATCGTGAGGCGCTGGTTGCCGCGGCGGACGTCGAGCTTGATGTCCTCGGCGGTGCGGTGCGAGACGATCTGGGCCTGCAGCACGCTGCACGGGTTGGTGACGTTCAGCGCGACGCCATCGATCGCCATCACCGAATCGCCGAACTGCAGACCGGCGTCGTGCGCGGGGCTCGCCGGCGTGATGCTGTTGATCGAGCAGAAGCCCGGACCATTATCCATCCCGATGCCGAGGAACGCCGGATCACTTGCTGGCGCCGCAGCCGCGAGCGGCGCGGTCAGCACGACGGCAATGAAGGGGAGCCAGCGCACGAGAGGGAGACTGCCTGAAGGACGCTGGAGTCGCCAACTACATTCGTGTGTTCCGATGTAGGACAAGGTGAGATTTTTGACTCCATGTGGGTGAAGGCCGGATCATTATCTGGTGAAACGACGCCTGCCCGATATGTCCCATGTCCTCGACGACAGCCGGCCGATGCCCGTCGTTCCCATCCTCGATAAGCGCGTCCATACACGCTTCGATAAGGCGTTCCTGGTGGTGATCGGATCAGAGCTTTACGGCGACTCGTTCGCGATCGCTCGCAACATCTCCGGCGGTGGGTGCCTCGTCGAGATGAGCTACGCGCCTCCGCTCGGGACCATCGTCACCGTGCATTTCCAGCACGTGCGCTATGCCGACGTCCCCGAGAGCGAGAAGGGATCGTTCATGGTCCCCAGCGCGATCGACGAGATCGTCGCACGCGCCGAGGTCAAACATCACCACTACCTCAACTTCCGGGCGGGCGGCGGCGACGAGGATCAGGCAAGTGCGCGCGGAATCGGCCTGCGTTTCATCGAGTTCATCGATCCCGGCGCGCGGATCGAAGACGATCGAATTCATTGAGTTCGGCGGGCGTTGCCCCGCTAACTTGCGCGCGCAGCGTCGAACCGCTAATCCCTGGTGTGTGCGTGCCGCGCTTGTCTTTGTATTGATCGCGGCAGCCGCCGTGGCGGCATTCGCAGCCGACCCGAAGCCGGCGCCTCCCCCGCCGACCCCGGTGAGTGCCACGACCCAGGCGGTGCTCGACCGCGTAGGCAAGGGCGAAAAGGCAGCGATCGACGAGCTGATGAAGCTTGCGCCGACCGTGATCGCCGAGCTCTCGACCTTCCTGCAGCGCGCGCATACCGCGTCGATCGACGAGCGCCGCGGCGTGCTCGCCTCGTTCGAGGCCGCGGTCCCCGACAAGAAGGGCCGCTTCGTAGCGCCGCAGCGCAAATCCGCCAAGGAAGAGAAGGCGCTCGACGAGCTCGATTGGCTCGCGGAGCTCCAGAAGATCCAGGCGCAGTCGCCGGCGCTCAGCGAGACGCTCACCGATGTCGCCGTGATGCGCGCGCTGTCGGCGACGAAGGACATCGCGGCAGCGCAGGTGCTGTTCGACACTGCGTTCAGGGAGGAGACGATGATCTATCGCGACGAGGTGGGCCGCTACCTGCGCAAGATGGAGCCGTACTGCATCCCAGCGCTCATGAGGGAGTCGCAGAGCCGCAACTTCGATCGCAAGCGCTACTCGAACTACCAGCTCGAGCGTCTCGATCGACAGGAGCCGGGCAAGGCGCTCGGCTCGGCGACCGGTGACGAGAGCCTCGTACTCGCGATCCTCGATGTGTGGCGCGCGACCAGGCATCGCGAGGCGGTTCACGCGGTGTGGGACAAGGTCAACGCGGACTCTGCACGCGTGCGAACGAAGGCGCGAGAGGCCTGGCGCGCGTATGTCGAAGGCCCGCCTCCCCCACCCGCACCGATGAAGAAGCTGCAGCTGCCCGGCGGCAAGCTCACCAAGAAGGAGAAGCCGCTGTGGCTCACCTATCGTGAGCTCGCCGACAACGAGCTGCGCAAGTACTCCAACGAGCTGCTCGGCACCGACTACCCGATCGTCGATCCGACGCTCGATGACCGAGACGAAGGTCGGCGCACGAAGGCGGTCGAGAAGATCGATCTCGTCGCCGTGACCAAGGAGCTGTTCGACTACTACGACAAGCTGCGCACCGATGCCGAGTCCAAGCAGTGGGCGGAGGCCGACGCGAAGTCGAAGACGGGTGACCTCGCGGGCGCCACCACCCTGCTCGACCGGCTGCTCGCCGCCAACCCCGATCACGGCAGCAAGGCGCAGATGGCGCAGGTCTACTTCGCCTACGGCAAGGAGCTCGAGGCCAAGCAGAAGTGGGCCGACGCAGCGAACGCGTACTCGAAGGCGCACGGCCTCGCACCGGCGGGTCCCAACGCCGTGCCCGCGCTCGCCGCGCATCACTTCACGATGGGCAAGACGCTCGAGGCGCAGGGCAAGGATGGCGGGCCCGACTACCGCAAGGCGGTCGCGCTGCGTCCGGACTACGCGACGGCCAAGGCGGCCGCGGTTCGTGTCAGCCGTGGCAGCCGGCCGATCTGGATGCTCTACGCAGCGGCGATTGCAGCGATCCTCGCGCTCGGCCTGTTCGCGGCTGCGATGGTTCGCCGGCGCACCTGACCGTCTTGCGTACAAGTACCTCGCACGCTCCGAGTTGACGCTCGCTGCTGATGCCCACGCGCCGCGCGCGTCCGTGAACGTGCACGTGAGCACGTGGACGCACGTGGGGAAGCTTCGGCATGGTAAGACGAATCCCGTGAGCAACGGGCGGCTGATCGTGATCGAAGGCCTCGACGGCGCGGGCACCACCTCGCAGACCAAGCGGCTCGTCGAGCATCTCAATGCGAAGGGCGTGCGTGCGCACGCGACGCGCGAGCCGAGTGACGGCCCGGTCGGCAAGCTGATCCGCGAGATGCTCACCGGCAATCACGCAATTCCCGGCGAGTCGCTGTCGCAGAGTACGTTCGGCCTGTTGTTCGCCGCGGATCGTCTCGATCACCTGCAGCGCGAGGTCGAGCCTGCGATCGCGGCGGGTACCCTCGTGATCTCCGACCGCTGGTATCACTCGTCGCTCGCCTATCAGGGCACCGGCGCGGATCGCGACTGGATCATCATGCTCAACGGTCGCGCCCGCCGCCCCGAGCTGACCATCTTCCTCAAGGTGCGGCCCGAGGTCGCGGCACAGCGCCGTGCGGCCGCGCGCCGGCAAGAGGAGCTGTTCGAGCAGCTGCAGATGCAGATCGAGGTCGATGCCGGCTATACCGCCACGATCGCCGAGCTGATCGCGCAAGGCGAGCGCATCGAGACGATCGACGGCGAGATGAGCCAAGACGACGTGTTCGCAGCGATCCTGAAGCTCGTCGACGCCCCGCCCGCTCGGATGTAAACGACACGAGCTCCTGCGCCGCCGGGCGTCATCGCCGGTGGCGGCGTCCGCGCCGTGCTGCAGCTTGCGTACGCGGCCGTCGTTATACGTACGTTTGCACACGCGCTGGCACGGGGCACCCACGCGCGCGCATGTGGCTCGACGCGCGCGAACTACTCAGCAGCGGAGCCTTCGGCCGAACCCACGCCCGCAGCTTCCTTCGCGGAACCCATCGCGGGCGACGGATCGATCGCGGGGGCGCTGCCGCGGAGCGCTCCGACCTGCGACGGCGACAGCCGCAGCTCGCAGCTCGCGAAGTCACCGTTGGTCACGGCCTTGAAACAGTCAGCAGCCTCGGCGGACCACTTGTCCTCGATGCAGTGCTTGCCGATGCGCTGGCGCGCCGTGACGCGCAGATTCTCGGCGGCCTTGCGCTCGGTGTCGTTCGCGGCGTTCGTGACGCGCTCGTTCCAGAACCTGGTCATCGCGGCTTCGACGCCAGCGCAGTCGGGCGGCGGACCGCCGGGCGTGGTGGCGGGCGTGGGCGAGCCCATCGGCGCGGTGCCCTCGATCACGGGCACGCTCGCCTTGAGCTTGTCGACCTGATCCTTGGTCATCTTGGATTCGCACTCGCTGAACTTCGAGCCGCTCTTCGTGGCCTTCACGCAGTCGGTGGCTGCGGCTGACCAGCTGTCTTGCTTGCAGCGCAACACCACGTTGGCGCCAGCGGCAGGCCCGATGCGCTTGGCTGTCTCGCGCGCGAGCTCGTCCTTGCCGTTGATGGCGATGTCCGCGACGGAGGCCTCGACGGCCTTGCCCGCACCATCGCAGTCCGGTGTCGCAGACTTCTTGCAAGCGCTCAGCAGCACCATCGCAACCAGGAGGCTTCTGACCATGCGGCGAGCATCTCATGACACGGGAAACTTGCGCGACCCGACGAGGGGCGTCAGCTTTGAGGTCGTGCGCTCCCTGCTCTGCGTCGCCCTCCTCGCTGCCTGCGGTCCCAAGGTTGCTCCCCACACCGGCCCTCTCGACGAAGAGCTGCCGAAGGAGAACTACGAGACCAGCGCAGAAGCGCCGGTGGTCGAGGAGAAGCGCGTCGAGGCACCTCCCGGCAAGGGCCTGCGCACCGGCACGATCGAGCGCGCGAAGCTGATCGCGGTGCTCGACAGCGGGCCCGGCATGTTCTTGCGCCAGCTCGAGGTCGCGCCGCACAAGGACAATCAGCAGCGCTTCGTCGGCTGGCAGCTCGTACAGCTGCTCGATCGCACCGGGCCGCTGTACGACGTCGATGTCGTTCCTGGCGACGTGCTGCTTGCGGTGAACGGCAAGCCGCTGTCGCGTCCCGATCAGCTACAGACGGTGTGGGACTCGCTGCGCACGGCGAACGAGCTGCGCGCGAAGCTGTGGCGCGGCGATACCGCGCTCGAGCTCGCGTTCATCATCGATCCGCCGGTCGATCCCGCCGCCGTTCCGGCCGCGCCGCCGAAGCCGAAGCGCTGATCACTCGGTCGGACTGGCCAGCACGGCGAGCGCGCTGGCCGGGTCGTTCGCGAACACGCCATCGACACCGATGCTGGCGAGACGCGTGAGCTCGGCGGGGTCGTCGACCGTCCATGCGTTCACCGGCATCCCGGCGGTGTGCCAGTTCTTCACGAGCTCCGCCGTGCACAGTGCGTGATCGGGATGCAGCACGCTGGCGCCCATCCACGTGACGACCCAGCCGCGCCGGATCGGCAACGCCTGATCGCGGCCGAACAGAAACGCGAGCGCGAGGTCGGGCATGTGGCGGTGAAACTGGACGAGCGTGAATGGATCGAACGACGACACGAGCACCTGATCGGCGCGGCGGCTCTGCCGGATCACCTGGGCCGCAGCCTCGGCGAGCGCGCCGGCTCGCGCCGGCTTGGCGACCTTGAGCTCGACGTTGATCTCCATGTCGCCGAGCATGTCGAATACCTCGGCCAGCGTCGGTACGCACTCGCCGCCGACGCGCAGCGCCTTGCGGTCCGTCGCGCTCAGCGTGTCGATCGACCCGGGCCGATCACACAGCCGCTGAAGATCGTGATCGTGGAACACGACCACGTTGCCATCGCGATCGAGCTGCACGTCGAGCTCGAGCCCGTCGGCGCCCGCCTGCTTGGCGAGCTCGAATGCGGCGAGCGTGTTCTCGGGAGCGAGCGCGGAGGCTCCTCGATGGGCCCACACACGTGGTCGCTTGCCTACCCGCTTCCAGCGGTTGGCCCTCCCATGTCGACCCAGGTGGGGGACGAGCCGTGCGAGGCCAGACTTCAGCATCGGGTGCAGCTTACAAAATCGCGGCCGCGCGTGCGCGGTTTGGGCTACCCTGCTCGGATGGAACGGCTACAAGACGACGATCAGAAGCGAAAGCCCGAGATCGAGGAACCGGTCCGCGAGGCGGCGGTCGAAGAGGCCGACACCGAGAAGGAACGCGAGTCCAAGACGAAGTTCTCCGGTCACGGCACGTCGCCCGCGGTGGCCGAGACGCGGCACGAAGGACCGACCGCCTCCGAGCGCGCATTTGGCGAGGGCGAGTTTCACGAGTACGTGAAGACGCAGGGCGTCGAGGCCGTGCAGCTCAAGGAGTCCACCGAGTGGACCACGTCGAACGGCGACAAGATGAAGGCCGACGCCGGCGACTGGAAGATCACCGGTCCGGACGGCAGCACGTGGTCGTGCAAGGCCGACATCTTCGCCAAGACGTATACCGAGTCGGCCCCAGGCCACTACGTCAAGACCGCGGCGACGAATGCGCGCGTGCTGACCAAGCCGACGACGATCCAGACGCTCGAGGGAACGGGCACCGGCAACGCCGGCGACTACCTCGTGCGCGGTGTCAACGGCGAGGAGTACATCGTGTCGAAGGTGAAGTTCGAGTCGATGTACAAGCGCAAGAACGAGGGCTCGTCGCCCCGCACGCGCTCTATTCGATAAACGACTTATGGAGCGCCCGCACGAGATTGTCGACGTGCGGACGATCGCACCACAGCGTCACGCGTAGCGGCGACACACTGACCGCATTGAGCGGCACGCCGGCACCCACCGCGCTGTGACGTGCCTTGTTGATCACGTTCGGATTCGATCCGATGCCGTGACCGACGATCGTCACGCAGCCCTCTTCACCGAACTCGATCTGACCGGCGAGCACGGTGTCGAGCTTCTTGCGGACCTCGCCCCAGTCCGGGACGTCGGCGATCGTGAACCAGCAGCGCAGCTCCTTGCCCTCGAGGTCGAGGTGCGTGAGCGGAATCGAGGCCTGCTCGATGATCTGCAAGCAGTTCTCGACGGCAGCGCCGCCTGACACGCGGACGCGAATCAGCGCGCTGTGTCCGGTCACCGCCGCGACGGTGCGCTCGCGATCCGGCGTGAAGTCGATGCGGGTTCCGCCGCCGTCCTTGTTGGTGGCGCGGGCGTAGAGGGCGATGCCGCTCTTGCGCGCGAACTCCACCGAGGCGTCGTGCAGGACCTTCGCTCCCTGGGCGGCGAGCTCGAGCATCTCGTCGTGGCTGATCGAGTGCAGCAGCTGCGCCGCATCGACCACGCGTGGGTCTGCGGTGTAGATACCGTCGACGTCGCTGCAGATCTCGCAATAGTCCGCGCGCAGCGCGCCGGCGAGCGCGACGGCGGTCGTGTCGGAGCCGCCGCGACCAAGGGTCGTGATTTCTCGCTTGTACGAGACGCCCTGAAAGCCGGCGACGATCACGACCTTGCCGCGGTCGAGCTCGTCCTCGATGCGAAACGGACGGACCTCGACGATGCGGGCGCCCGAGTGGCGATCATTGGTGAGGATGCCGGCCTGTGACCCGGTGAACGAGATGGCCTCGAGGCCCTCCTCGGCACACGCCATCGACAGCAGCGACATCGCCTCACGTTCACCGCAGGTCAGCAGCATGTCGAGCTCGCGACGCGACGGCGACGCACTGACCGCTTTTGCCTTCTCGATCAGTGAGTTCGTGGTCTTGCCCATGGCGGAGACCACGACCACGACCTTCTTGCCGGCGGCCTTGGTCCGCGCGATGCGCTGCGCCACGAGCCGGATCTTGTCGACATCTGCGACCGAGGAGCCGCCGTATTTCTGAACAACGATGCCTGTGCCTGTCACGTCTTGAAACATACACGATCCACCCGGGTTGGCTCGCACGCTCCGGTCAGCTAGGAAACGCCCGACGGTGCTACCTTTGTTTCATGCGCTTCATCGTCGTGTTCCTGCTCGCCCTGGCGGCGTGCAGTGGCTCGCCGAAGCGCGCCAAGCTGTGGCCCGACGCGCCACTCGAGCTGCGTGACGACGCCGACCGGGAGCAGGCGATCGACCAGCTCTGGGTGCTCGCGCACGGACCCGCGCGCGATGCGGTGCGCGCGCGGATCGCCACCGCCATCGCAGCGCGGCTCTCCGATGCGCTCGCCGAGGATCGCCAGTACGCGGCCGAGGCCCTGCTCTACCAGCTCGCGCAGCTGTGGCAGGCCGATCCGCAGACCCTCGGCACCGGGCTCGCCGATCACGTGAACACGCTCCGCCAGCTGCGCGCGACCTTCGCGAAGGCCGGGGCGATCGAGCCAGCGATCGTCGCGCTCGTGATGCTCGGCGAGATCGAGCCGGCGCGGCGAGATGCGCACCACGCCGAGCTCGACGAGATCCTGCGCTTCTCCGATGACCTCGAGTCCGCCGAGAACGGCCCCGAAGCGCAGCGCGCACAACCGATCAAGCGGCTGCAACCCGCGGTGCTCGTCCTGCCGCTGCCGTGGCTCGTCGATCGGTACGTCAAGCTGCTCGTCGATCGCCAGCGCGTGATCTCCACGCTCATCACGTCGCAAGGCGCGTCGATCCAGCTCGTGCGCGCGCACCACGACATCCTCGCGACTTCGCTTCGCATCGCGGTCGCGCTGGCGCGCGGTGGCCGCACCGAGGAAACGCACAAGCACCTCGCTGATATCACCGGCCTCGGCGCGAACCGCGAGCTCGCGATCCGGGCCGAGATCCTCGCCGACCAGCCGACGCCCGACTCCTATCTCGAGCTCGCCGACGCCATTCGCACCGACAAGGACAATCCCGACCGCGCCGCCGCGCTCGCCATCTGCATGTCGGGCCTGCGCCGGTTTCCCAAGGATGCGGGCCTGCTCGCGACCGCGGCTGGCGATGCCGCCGCACTGTCTCGCGTCGATCAGCCGATCGAGCTCTACGAGGCTGCGATCGCGGTGAGCGGCAGCGTCGATAGTGCGACCGCGCTGCGCCTCGGCAAGCTGTACGCGGAGCGGATCGCACGTCTCGCGTTTGGCGGCCGGCCCGCGGCCGCGACCGAGCAGTGGCGCTCGCTCGACCGCTACGCACGCAAGGCCGGTAAGGCGCCGAGCCAGCGCGTATGGGCGATCGTCGCCGCGAACGCCGAGACCGCGCTCGGCAAGGGCCTGCTCTCTCAGGGTCGGCTGCGTGAAGCCGAGCGCGAGCTCGTCGCATCGCTGGACCGTGCGCCCTCGATCGATGCCTACGAGACGCTCGCGACCATCCACTACAAGACCGATCGCTTCGACTCCGCGATTCGCTACGCCAACGCCGGCATCGCGCTGCTCGGCGAGTCGACCACCGACAAGGTGCGCCGCGCCAAGCTCGCTCGCATCGCCGCCGATGTCGCGCGTACGGCGGGGGCCTCGCGCGAGGCCGCGTCGCTCTACATCGATGCGATGCGGTCGTGGGCCGAGCTCGGTCCCGACAGCGATCTACCGCCGGCCATCCGCGCGGAGCGCAAGCTCGAGGCGGGCCGGGTGCTGTGGTTCCTCGGCGACTCGGGCAAGGCGATCAACCTGGTGTTCGACGGCATCGATGCGGACTCGACGTCTGCCGTGAACTACGCGAGTGCCGCGGCGTTTTTGCTCCAGGTCGGGGCCTACGCCGATGCGCTCGATATCGTGCACCGCGCGCTCGGGCAGACCGAGGTGACCGACTACTACAAGGTCTACATGTGCTTGTGGATCGCGTCCGAGGCGAAGCGCCGCAACGAGCCGCGGGACCCCCAGGCCAACGACTACCTCGCGAGCCGGCAGGGTCACCTCTGGTACGAGCTGCTCGCGCAGGCCGCGACCGGCCGCGTCGATCTCGCGACGCTGCGCAACGCTGCCGTCACCGGTCCTCGGCAGGCCGAGCTCGCCTTCTACTCCGTGACCCTCGGGCTCGATCCAGCGGCAGCAACGCCGGCGGGTGCGCGTAAGCTGCTGCAGCAGGTCGTCGATGCGCACCTCGTGATGGATGCCGAGTACGATCTGGCGCGGCAGTATCTGGCGCAGCCGTGAACGTGCGCAGTGTGCTGACGCCGCGCGCTCTCGCCGCGTGGGCGGGCACGGACCGACTGAGTGCCCTCGCCTTTCACCTGCCGCCCGGCCCTCACCAGACCGAAGCCGCGCGACTATTCGCGGTCCTCGTCGGCGGCGACACAGATCCGGATCCGGATCGTGAACGTGCACGTGCACGTGCACGTGACACGTGCACGTGCACGTACACGATGTTGCGTGACCGAGGCCTCCTCGCGTTGGACGGCAAGTCCGCGCGCGCGACCGTCTCGATCTTGCCCCTCGGTCCATCGCTACTGGTTTGCGATCGCCTCGACGCCGACGGCGGAACCAACGTCGTGTGCTGGCCCGACGACTCGAGCTATCACCTCGCACTCTCGATCCCACCCGGCCGCCGCGCGCGCTGGCTCGACCTTGCGACCGGTGCCGCCTTCGCGCCCCTCATGCGTCCCGAGCTCGCAGAGACGATCGTCGGCGCCGAGCTCAACCCGCACGCCGTCGAGCTCGCGCGTCACGGCGTCGCGCTCTCCGGTCTGGAGCAACGCATCGCGATCGCCCAGGCCGACCTCACCGCGGGCATCGACGGGACCTTCGACCTCGTCACGTGCAACGCGCCGATCCCCGCCGACGTCGGCCCGCTGTGGCGGGCGACCGCCGATCAGACCTTCTTTCCGCGGCTGTTCGGGCAGGTCCCGCGCGTGCTCGCCCCGGGTGGGCTGTTCGTGCTGCACGCCGCGCTCGAGCACATCGCCGCGCTCGTCGAGCAGTTGCCTGGAGAGCGCGTCACCGTGAGCTACGTGCCGGAGGGCGGCCGGCAGTTCGGCGTGCTGTGGTGGGAGCCCGATCGCCCGGCGCGCCACATCGTCGCGAGGCGCGAGCTGACCGCCGATCGCCCACACCTGACGCACGCAGACCGCGCTGCAGCCCTCGCCTAGCGGCCCCCCGTGTTACCGTCGGCGCCGGCCTCGGGGATGGCTCTTCGATCGATCTTCGTCTTCGCGATTGCAGTAGCGATCGGATGCTCATCGGCGCGCACCATTGAAGAACCGGTGCCGCCTACGGACGCGACGCGTCTGTCGCATTCGCAGCACGCCTCGCTCGTCACCTGCGAGAAGTGCCACACGACCGGCCAGCGCCCGGGCGCCAACAATCACGAGCCCTGCGTCGAGTGCCACAAGCAGGCATTCCTCAGCGCACCGGGCGAGCTGTGCAAGACCTGCCACCTCGACATCACCGCGCAGCCGCTGATCGCGAAGCTGCGTCCTTACCCCGTCGACGACATCTGGCAGGCCGAGCCGTCGCGGTTCTCGCACACGGTCCACATGGACGTCGGCAAGATGGAGCGCAACGTCGGGTTTCACGTCACGTGCGCCGACTGCCACGTGCGCGACGGCAAGCTCGCACCCGCCGACCACGCAGCATGCGCCCGCTGCCACGCCGCCGAGGCACGCGCCGGCAACGCACCACCGATGGAGGATTGCGCGGGCTGCCACAAGAAAGGCGTCCAGCAGCGCACGCGGGCCCGCCTCATCAAGGGCGACCTGCGCTTCGATCACCCGCGCCACCAGGCGGACCGTCGCGGCAAGGCGATCAAGTGCGAGGAGTGCCACAAGCAGAGCGGCAAATCGACGTCGTACGCCGACCATGCGGCACCGCCCGTGGCCGCGTGCGTGAACTGCCACGACGACACCGACCGCGTGCCCGCCGAGCTGCGCATGCGCACGTGCGAGACCTGCCACTCGCAACGCACGCAGAAGCTCACCACGCTCGCGCCACGCAGTCACCTGCCGGCTACCGAGCGCCCGCTCGACCACACGCTCGCATTCCGCCGCGATCACGCGGAGGCCGCGACGGATGGCTCGCGCTGTGCCGGCTGCCACACCCAGATGTCGGGCAACGCGCGCGATAGCTGTGACGAGTGCCATCAGTCGATGCGGCCGGTCGACCACCGCCTCACGTTCCGCGAGCTCGACCACGGCACCGAGGCGGCGGCGGATCGAACGCGCTGCGCGACGTGCCACGTCGTCGAGTTCTGCACCGCCTGCCATAGCCAGCGCCCCCGCTCGCACGGCTTTGCCGGCACGTTCGCCACCGACCACGGCCACCTCGCGCGCATCAACGTGCGCTCGTGCATGACGTGCCACGACCAGCAGCGCGATTGCTCGCCGTGTCACTCGGGACAGCGGCCATGAATCGCGCGGTGCTCGTCGCGATGCTGGGCGCTGCGAGCATCGCGCACGCCGACAGCCAGACACCGACGCTGCGGCTGAAGCGTGAGCCACCGCCGCGCCACCTGAGGATGCGGCCGCGGAGCGCGGTCAAGGAAGCAACCCCACCGCCGGCACCGGCGAGCGCACCGGCTGCACCGGATACCGGGCCCGCGACGACGTTCAAGCCGAGCAGCGACGCGGTCGGGCTCGTGCGCGACCTGCGCCGGCCGATCTCTGCGCGGTTCTCGATGGGCTACGTCGTCGACGGCACGGCGCTCACGGGTGCGAACACACTCGATGGGCGCACCCCGGGCACGCGCAACACCACTGGACGCGATGACTTCCGCCGGCTGCGCGCGTACGCGATCGGCGAGGGCACATTCAGCTCGCGCGGCGTGCTGCTGCCGAGCCTGTCGACGTACTTCGCCGGCGGCTTCCAGCTCGCACGCCCATCGCTCGAGCTGGATCGAAGCGTGTTCTCGGAGCGCTCGATCGCGTCGCCGATCGCGACGTGGTTCGATCGCACCGGCTTTCAGGGGCGCTCGGCGTGGCTGGAGGTCAAAGATTTCCTCGACGACAAGACGTACTCGCCGCTCCGCGTGCGCGCCGGCCAGCTCTACGTGTACGGCCCGTGGGTGCTGCACATGTACGGCGGCCTCGCGGCGTGGGACGGCAAGCTGGTCAAGCTCAGTGTGTACGGGGGCAGCCGCGTTCCCGACTACACGCTCGTCGACGTCACCGGCAAGGATCGCTCGGGCATCTTCGGCTCGTCGGTCAGATTTGACCTGCGCGCACTGAAGGCGAAGATTCCGTTCGCGTTCGGCGTCGAGTTTCTGCAGTTCACCGAGACGGGTGGTGCCGTCGACCGCGCGACCGGCCACGCCATGCTCCAGCTCGACTGGCGGCCACGCCAGGACATCGCGCTGATCGGCCAGGCCCGCGCCCTCGACGGCAGGCTCGCGAACGAGCACCTCCAGCTGCGCAGCCGCTACAAGCAGGTCACGAACCTCGTATTCGACGTGACCAACCGCAGCGACAGCGACTGGCGCTGGGATCCCGCGGTCACCAATCCCGATCCGTTGCAGGCGCGACGCTACCTCGACCTCGGGCCTGTCGTACCGCAAACGATCGTGTCGGGCCGCGCCGGTACGCTGATCGCCGAGAACGTCGACGTGCTGATCCGCGGTGCCTGGGCCAACGATCGCGTCGACAACGTCGAGCGCCAGACCAACACGTTCACCGCGCGCTACTTCGAGATCGGCGGTGGCTTCGAGGTTCGCCTGCGCCGGACGATCGGCGTTGGCGTGACCGGGATGACCCGCCGCACCGAGCGCCCGGAGACGGCCGACGACCAGATCCGCGATGTCCCCGGCGTGATCGAGGCACTGCCCCGCATGTACAGCGCCGCCATCGGCGACGAGAGCTTCACCGAAGGGGGCATGTCGCTGCGCATGTCGCTCGGTGCCCGGCGCTTCTCAGCGCTCGCCGAGGGCTACGGCCGCCGCACGAACTACGCCCGCACCTACTGCGAGTCCGATGCGGCGGGCAGCGACTGCCGCAGCATCGTGGCGCCTGGCATCGAGTACTCGGATTTCCGGTGGGGCGGCCGCGTGACGGTCGAGGCCTGGATCGGGGACCGCCTGCGCCTGTTCGCGAGCTACGAGCTGTCGAGCCGCATCGACCTCGCGCCGGAGATCACCGGCTTCAAGTCGCTGCGTCTCATCATGGAGGGCGTGTACTGATGCGCGCCCTCCTCGTGCTGTGCCTCCTCGCTGGCGTCGCACATGCCGACGGTCCGCGCACCACACCGTACGGATTCGATCACCTGGTCCACCAGCGCAACCTCGACGTCAAAGGGCACCAAGCCATCACGTGTGCGCGCTGCCACGTCGAGCACAAGGGAAAGCTCGTCGGCAAGCCCGGCCACAGCGCGTGCTTCGGTGCGTGCCATGGCCCCGCACCGACGGCACCGAAACGTGGCACCAAGCTCGCGTTCGGCGATCGCGAGAAGGTGTGCGCCGCGTGTCACGCAGAATCGCTCGAGGGCACCGCGTTCACCGGCAGGCTACCGGTGGCGTATCCGCCGTACGGCTTCGATCCGGACTTCAACATCACGTTCGGTCACAAGTTGCACGGCCCGATCGCGTGCACCACGTGCCACGACATGCGGAGCACCAAGCCACGTGTCGCGGTGCACGAGCGGTGCGCCGGCTGTCACGACGGCAGCGCCGCGAAGACGCGAGGTCCCGCGATGTCCAACTGCGTTGGCTGTCATCCCCAGGCGATCGGTAAGCCCGAGCCCCCGCGGCTCACCACGGTGAAGGACTCGGTGACCTCGACGTTCTCGCACGCGCGCCACGCCGGCCGCAGCGCGCTCGGCAAGGAGTGCACGACCTGTCATCCAACGATCGCGATCACCGACGACACCCAGCTGCCTCGCCCGACGATGCAGAGCTGCGGCGTGTCGTCGTGTCACGACGGCAAGGCTGCGTTCGCGACGACCGCTGCCTCCTGCACACGATGCCACACCAAGGCGCCCGAGCGTTACGAGGTCCACCGCCCGAGCAAGCGGTTCCTGCATGCGGGCGTGCACGCCGAGGTCGTGGCCGAACGCCCGTGCGGCGCGTGTCATGCGCTCGGCGCACGCGGTGACGCGCTGATCGCGAACCACGAGGCATGCACCCAGTGCCACGCCGACGACTTCGCCAAGCGCAATCCCGACAAGTGCGGCGCCTGCCACAACGCGAGCGAGCCGTGGCGTCACCTGGTCGCCGATCGCCCGCCGCCGGACCGCACCGAGTTCGGCGTGATGATCGACCACGACAAGCATCCGCAAGATTGCGTGCGCTGCCACTCGCTGCGCACCTCGACCTCGCAGCTGCGCCCGCCGCGCGGCCATGCATCGTGCAGCGGCGCTGGCTGCCATGCCGCGAAGAACGGCCCCGCGCCGACGCTCGAGACGTGCAACAGCTGCCACCGCAATGCGCTCGCCGACGCGCGCGACACCGCTCGGTTCAAGGCGCCGTGGTCGGTGCGCGCGACGTTCGATCACGCCACGCATCGCACGAGCCCCGATGGCAAGGTGGTCGAGTGCCGCGCGTGTCACACCCATCTCTCGGGCGCCGACCTCGTCACGCTCGCGACGCCCGCCAAGGCCACCTGTCTGCCCTGCCATGACACGGGTAAGATCGCCTTCCCCCTCACCGGAACCACGTGCACGAAGTGTCATCCGTCGACCAGGTGATGCCGCGCTGGCAGCGCGCGTACGTCGTCGCCATGTGCGCGATCATCGGTGGGGCGTTCGCGTATACGGCGTGCGACTGGGGACGCTGGCCGCGGCTCACCTACCACCCGCTGACGGGTGATCTCTCCATGACGCCGAAGGCCGGCGCGATCACGATCAACTACCTCGGCACGGTCGCGTGGGGCTTCGGCGGCGCCGCGGTCGGCTGCGTCGTCGGCTGGGCGTTCTGCATGATCACCCGCAGGCCGTGGAGCGATCGCACGCTGCACCTGTTCGGCGCGTGGGCGATCACCGGCGTATTGCTCGCCGGCGCGTACTACACCTGGAATCTGTACCCCTGGTAGCTCAGGGACAGGTTGCGGTCGACAGCGGCTTGGTCGGGTCGGAGATGTTCGCGGTGCCGAACATGTTCGTGATGATGCGACGGGCCTCTGTATTGCCACCGGCGCGATCGATCGACTCGACGGCGCGGATGCCGTTGCGCGTGTTGAAGATCATCGGCACGTAGCTGACGCCGTTGACTGCGATGCCGGACGCGGTCTTGGTCAGGCCAACGTGCAGCAGGATCGTCGAGCGGCGGGCGACCTGCGCCTGACCGGAGACGAAGTTGCCGAGCGAGTAGATCGCGAACGTCTCGCGGCCGTCCGCGGTCTTGTACTTCTCCCACGGCTGCAGCACGTGCGGGTGCGAGCCGAGGATGAGCGTCGCGCCTGCATCGAGGAAGCGGTGCGCGAGGTCGCGCTGCGCGCGCGACGGGTTGGCGGTGTACTCCTCGCCCCAGTGCGGCGTGATGATCACGGCGTCATGCGTGCGCTTGAGCTCGCCGATCAGCTCCTTGACCTTGGCTTCGTTGGTCCAGCAGCCGAGCACCTGCGCGTTGCGGTCGGGGATGCCGTTCGTGCTGAACGTGCATGCGACCCACGCGAGCTTGACGCCGTTGACCTCCGTCGTTGCCGACCACGAACCCGAGCCCGCGGCGCGACGCGTGCCGGTGTACGCGAGCCCCGAGGCGGCCAGTGCATCGAGCGTGCGATCGGCGCCGAGCGAGTGACGATCGAGCGCGTGGTTGTTCGCGGTCGACACCACGTCGATACCGGTCGACACCAGGTCGTCCTCGAGCGAGCCGTGATAGTTGAACTGCGGGTAGCTCGAGTACACGACGTCGTCGAACACGAAGCCCGGATCGCGGACTGACTTGCCGCCGCGGTTCACGCCATGCGCGGTCGGCCCCTCGAGGTTCGCGTAGGTGATGTCGGGACGCGCGAGCAGGTCGGCGATCGGGTTCCACAGGGACTTGAACTTCTGCGACTGCGCGACCGCCTGGCGCTGCAGCGGCGCGTGCAGCAGCACATCCCCGACGGCGCCGATGGTGACGCGCGCGCCGGGTGTGCACGCGTTGGTGAACGACAGCGGACCGCCGAGGCCATTGTTGGTGTCGGCCTTCGGGGCATAACCGTCGTATTCGTCGCCGTCCTCGTCGTCCTGCGAGACCTCGTCCGCGGGGTCGGTCTCGGCGCACGCGATGAGCGCCGGAGCGAGCGCGAGGCACGCGAGCAGAGGGGTAAGGCGCATGCAAACAACTGTGAGCAAGGGGTGCGCCACCCCAACCCCGCGATTCGTGGTCCGCCGATCACTGGCAACTCCAGTTGCCGGCAAGCCTGTAAGGACGGTCGGCGGACCCCGTTGTGTTGGCGTATGACGGACCTGAGCGATCAACCCCGAGAGGTTTCACACATGCAGATCGAAATGCGCGTGCTACGGCACGCATCGCTCCTGTCTTGCCTCGCAGCGACCGCTTGCTCGCTGGGCGGTTCCAAACAAGCGGCGACCACGCCCGTCGCGTCCGAATCCTACGGCACGGTCGCGTCGTCGAGCACGTCGACATACGGCGGCGGCTACGGCGGTGCCTACGAGCCCGCGCCTCCCGCTCATGCAGCGACCGGCGGTGCGATCGCACAGCCGACACCCGAGCGGCCGGGACTCGGCACCACGTTCGGCGAGGAAGTCTACGCGCCGATCAGCTTCGCGCCGTTCCAGCGGTCCGGTGGCTCGCCGTGGGAGGAGGTCGCGCTGCACTACAACGACTCGTCCGGCGTTCGCGCACACGCGAACTATCTCGGCACGGATCCCCGCCCGCTCGAGCTCTACGCAGGTGACGGCGCGCTCGCTGTCTCGCTCGTCGACGACTTGGGCCGCATCCTGCCCGGCGTGTCCGCACATGGCCGCACGCTGATCGAAGGTCAGGATGGGGCGCGCTACAAGATTGTCGTACGGAACGCGACCTCGGCACGCTTCGAGATCGTCGCGTCGGTCGATGGCCTCGACGTGATCGACGGCAAGCCGGCGGATCCGAACCGCCGCGGCTACATCGTCGACCCGCACGACATGCTCGTGATCGACGGCTTCCGCACCTCGGATGCCAACGTCGCCGCCTTCCGCTTTGGCGCCGTCGCCGAGTCGTATGCCGCACAGACTTCCGGGGACCGCAACGTCGGAATCGTCGGCCTGGCGATCTTCAGCGAGCGCGGCGCGACCTGGACGCGCGGGGAGCTCCACGTCCGTGATTCCGCGAACCCGTTTCCGTCGCGTGGCTACTCCGTTCCGCCTCGCTGACCGGCGGCTGTGCTAGCGTTTGTCGAGCGTGCCGCGTCGGTTACTGAAGCCGGGAGACGTACTCGGCAAGTACGAGATCATGAACGAGCTTGCCGTGGGCGGCATGGCGGCCATCTATCTCGCCCGCGTGACTGGCACCGCAGGGTTCGAGAAGAACGTGGTCCTCAAGTGCATTCTCCCCAGCATCGCCGGGGACAGCAGCTTCGTGACGATGTTCCTCGACGAGGCGCGCCTCGCCGCGACGCTGCGACACTCGAACATCGCGGATGTGTTCGACGTCGGCAACGAGGACAAGCACTACTACTTCGCGATGGAGTACGTGCACGGGCAGAACGCCCGTGCGCTGCGTCTCGAGGCGAAGAAGCGCGGCATCGCGATTCCGATCGAGGTCGCACTCGCCACGGTGATCGGCACGACCGCCGCCCTCGCCTACGCGCACCAGGTTGCCGGGCCGGCGGGTCCGCTCCACCTCGTGCATCGTGACGTGTCGCCGAGCAACATCCTCGTCAGCTACGAGGGTGCGGTGAAGCTGGTCGACTTCGGCATCGCGCGCGCGAGCCTGCGCAGCGGCGCCAAGACTCGCACCGGCATGCGCAAGGGCAAGGTGCCGTACATGTCGCCCGAGCAGTGCCGAGGCCACACCGTCGACAACCGCAGCGATCTATTCTCGCTCGGCACCGTGCTCTACGAGCTCACGGCGCCGCAACGGCCGTTCATCGGCAACAGCGACTTCGAGGTGATGGATGCAATCGTCACCGCGAATCCGCCACCGCCGTCGCGCCTCGTGCCTGGCTATCCCGCGCAGCTCGAGGAGATCGTGCTGCGGTTGCTCGCGCGCGAGCCCGCGGCCCGCTACCCCACGGCGAACGAAGCGCTCGACGATCTCGAACGGTTCTGTTCGAGCAACGGCATCCTGACGTCGTCGCACGTGGTCGCGAAGTTCATGCGCGAGCTGTTTCCTGAGACGCCGGTCAAGGACGAGAAGCAGCACAACACGTACGCCGACTTCCTCAACATGCCATCGGGTGCCCGGACGAAGGAGTACCCGGACGGTCGCCCGCCGACGGGACTGGTGAAGTCGCTCAGCGCGCCCGACGAGGAGCCGACCAACGCGTTCAAGCGCGCCGAGCACCTGTGGGTGCCCGAGCTCAAGGTCAAGATTCGCACGCCGGCCGTCCTCGACGAGGCGGCATCGCAGTTCAACGAACACACGCGGCAAGACCTCGTGCTGCCGTTCGATCCGATCGATGCGCGCAGCGCGGAGATCCTCGACCAGCTCGACAACGACGCGCCGCCGAACGAGACGCCGGATGCACGCGCGTACCGCCGGATCGAGACGTTGATCCACCAGGCCATGGCCTGGATGGGCCTCGGCGAGAACGACAAGGCAGTCGCGGCGGTCGAGCTCGCTCTCGACGAGGACATCTCGAGTGACGAGGTCCAGGAGCTGTTGCAGGGCCACGTCGACACCATCGTCGCGGTGTACGAGGCGCTGATCGATGATCCGTACCGGCAGCCCACGCTGACCCGGACACTCGCCGACTTGGCCGGCGTCGCGATGGAGCCGGATGCACGCGTGCTACTGCCGCTGATCAACGGCAAGGCGACCGTGCAGGACATCCTCGGGCGCTCCGGGATGCAGCGGCTCGAGGTCTACCACCACCTGTGTCAGCTGCTGATGCGCGGCATCATCCAGTAGCTCGGCGGCCAGCACGGCAATCACGGGCTGCTGAAGCCGAGCGTCTCGCGGGCCGCGATGTGCGCGGCCGTCGGATTGCCTTGCGCATCGCGCACCACGTGGGGCGGCTCCGCGACGTGCGTTTCGCTACCGTCCTCGACACGGCGACACGCAAACAGGGTGAATAGCGGCGCGGCACCGTCGCGTGGGACCACGTCGCGGCTCCGAGTGAGCGTGAGGTCCGCGGCGGCGAGTGCAGCCTCGCAGCGCGCACGTTGCACGGTCGGAAAGCAAAGGACGAAGCGGCCGTTCTCCGCGAGGTGCGCCCGGGCTGCGATCGCGTAGTCGTGCACGGTGCCGCGGAGCTCGAACCGCGCGTGGGCCTTCTGCGAGTCGGCGGGCACGACGCCCTGCGAGACGTCCCAGTAGGGCGGGCTGCCGGTCACCAGGTCGAACTGCTCGTCGAGGCGCACCTCGCGCAGGTCGCGGTGAATCACACGAACGCGATCGCCGAGGCTGTTGCGCGCGATGTTGCCCTCGAGCAGCTCGAACGAGACCTCCTGGGCCTCGATCGCGACGAGTGTCGCGCCCGGCGAGCGCCACAGCGCGATGAGTCCGACGCCACCGATGCCGGCGCCGAGATCGAGGAGCCGTTGTGCCCCGGGCTGGATCTCGGCTGCGTACCAGCCGGTCAACAGGTCATCGGTCGAGTGGCGGTGACCTTTCGTGCGCTGCGCGAGGCGCCAGCCACCGGTGATGTAGTCGATCGTCAGCTCGTCCATGGACGACCGAGCTTACTGCGCTATCGTCGCCGCGATCTTAGCCGAACACGGCGAGCGGCACGTCGAGCGCCTTGTCGGCCTCGGCGTGTGCGTGCCACGCGGCCCGCACCAGCGCCGCGATCACCCGCGCGTCATCGCGCTGCGCCCGGTGGCGCTCCGCCATCATGAGATAGAGGAGTGCCTTGCGCCGCTGGCGCATCGACTTCGCGCGCGACGACGCTGGCATCCACACAACCTCCGCACCCTTCCCGAACAGCTTCGTGGTCTGCATACATAGGCTCCTTTTCCAGACACTGGTATCCGACGTCGCGCACGGCGCCAAGAAAACGACCGAACATTGTCCGAAGCGCGGACAATTACGGGGATTTCTCTAGTACGGGCACGGGCTCGTGACGAAGCTGCGTGTGATCACGAGCGAGCGCACGAGTGGAATGCGCTGGGTCACGGCCTCGTCGATCTCGTCGGTGCGGTCGCCAAATGGATACGCGAACGACACGACCTCGTACCCATCGTCCCGCATCACGTCGATCGAAGGCTGCATCTCCTCGTCGAGGTAGTACTTGAGCCCGCGCTCCTCGACCACCACCGGGCCACGCAGGTGATTGACCGCGTGCGGCTCGAGGTCATGCCCGTCGTCGTGCAGCACCCGCAGCATCGCGCGCTCTTCGTCGGTGAGCCGTGCGTAGCGAGTGACGAAGATCGTGACGCGTGCATTATGGCGCTCCAGATACTCGCGGCTCGCCATCCACGACGCGATCCACGTTCCGTCGTACTGCAGTGCGACGCCGCCGACCGGCGGGATGCCGTTCGCCATGTCCTCGTACGTGACCCACGCGAGGCCGCGCTCGTTGACCGCCGCGAGCAGCTGTTCGAACTCGTCCCAAGGCATCGTGTCGCCGGGCCGATGCACGAGGAGCTCGAGAACTTCCGTGCGTTCCTTCGCGCGATCGAGCGCGCGCAGCAGACTCGGCAACTCGTTGCCCGCGGCCGCATCACCTTCGACCGTGCAGTGCACGGCCCGGCCATCCCAGTTGTAGAACGCAGCGTCGATTGTCTCGAGAGCTCCGGCGCAGCCCGCGAGCACCAGCGCTGCCGCGGCGAGCATGCGTGATACCGTCGCTGCGTGCGTGGTGTGGCCCTGCTCGCGATCCTCGGAAGCGCAGCGGTCGCGGAGGCCGAGCCGCTCGTGCTGCGCGCCGATCAGATCCATGCGGTGATCACCGCCGAGATCGAGATGGCGCCGCGCCTGTTCGCCAGGCCGGTCTCGTTCGCCCCGGACGTCTGGTTCGGCGTGACATCCAAGCTCACGATCGGCCTCATCCATTCCAACGGGAGCGTATCGCGGATCGACCGCGCTGCGAGCTTCTGCTTCGAGCACCATCCGATCTATGGCTGCGATCGCACCTATCACAACGCCGGCCTCGACACGCGCTACGCACTTCGCGCCGGCGCGTTCAGCGTCGCGGCGCGCGCACGCTTCCTCATCCGCGATGTCGATCCGTGGAAGCCGGCGCTCACCGCGGGCGCCCTGCTCCGCTGGACGCGCGGCAAGATCACCGTCACGGGTGATCCATATCTGCGGCTCGGTCTCGCCAACACCGG
>JBBQFU010000078.1:0-32231 GCA_038322185.1 Haliangiales bacterium | reverse complement strand
GCCGACACCACTCGAGGCATTGCCTTGAGGATCGAAGTCGACCAGCAGCACACGATAGCCACGCGAGGCGATCGATGCGGCGAGATTGATGGAGGTCGTCGTCTTGCCGACGCCGCCCTTTTGGTTCGCCACTGCGACGATGCGGGACATGAGGCTCGGTAACACGCAGCTATGACGATCCAAAAATTTGGGCTTTCACCACCGCATCGCTTACCTTGTACTCAGATGTAGGACATGTGGGCATGTCCTCGAAGGAGACTCTATGTCGTCTGGAATTCCGCGTGTTTACACTTCGTTTGCCGAGTTCGAGCGCGAGGAGCTGCGTCGTTTGGATTCCCTCCACACTTCTGTCGACGACATGGTCGAAGAGCGCTTCGCCGAGGACCTCGACTTCGGTCAGAGCGATGCGCCGCGCAAGCGCGGTCGTCCGCGCAAGAACCCGCGCTAAGAGTTGCCCCGCAAGTAGGTCCAGGACGGACCGTACCTTTGGGACGTGTTGGTTCGAGCGCCTTCTGGCCTGCATCCGCACGATTGGATTTCGGCCGTACGGCATCCGCGAATGCCACGGCCGGCGATCGCGGCGCACGAAGAGGCGACCGGGATAGCTTGACGCGAGCACGAAGCGATCGTCGAGGCCCCCGATCGATAGGAACGTCTCCTTGGTGACGCGCACCTTGGTCCAGCCCCCGGACTCGGGCGAGATGGAATCGGGTGGTGTGTCCTCGCGGCAGGAGTGTTGCGACGACGGCTGCGCGAATCGAAGCTCGCTTCAACGGATCACGGTATAGCGTCTAGCCCGCATGGCAACCATCGAGGAGCTAGAGATCGCGGCAGAGCATTTGCCGGTCGCCATCTGGATGGGGCGCGTCCCCTCGGGTGAGGTCGTCTACACCAACGCCGCGTTCCGCGAGGTGCTCGGGCTGGACGGCCCCCCCGACGCGCTCCGTGGGGGCTATGCCGAACCCTACGGCGTCCACTTGCCCGATGGCACTGCGTATCCCGAGGACGCGATGCCCTTCGAGCTTGTCCTTCGCGCCCGCGCAACGGTCGTCGTCGACGACATGGTCGTGCACCGCCGCGACGGTCGAAAGGTGCGACTCCGCGTCTTCGCCAAGCCGCTCTTCGACGTCGACGGGAACATCACCCACGTGCTCGAGGCGTTCACCGACAGCAGCCGCGAATTCGAGGCCCAGGAGGCGAAGGCCGAAAGCGAGCGCCGTCTTGCGCGCGCCCAGCGGCTCGAATCGATCGGGCAGCTCGTCGCCGGCATCGCCCACGACTTCAACAATCTCCTCACGGTGACGAAGCTCGTCATCTCGAGGCTCCGGCAGGCCGAGGAAAACGATGCCAAGCGCTCTGCGCTGTCCGACGTCGACACCGTGACTGACAGCGCAATCGCGCTCATCCAGAATCTCGTTCGCTTCGCGAGTCGGAAGCGCAGCGTCCTCACGACGATGTCGCTCGACGAGGTCGCCGCCTCGGTGGTTGCGCTCACGAGACGGACGTTCGAGCCGCGTGTCACCCTGAGCACCGAGCTCGAGGCCGGCGGTGGGTGGGTCACCGGGGACATTTCACAGATCGAGCAGGTCCTCATGAACCTCCTCGTCAACGCCCGCGACGCGGTCGACGGCAACGGTCACGTGATCGTCCGCACGACGCGGCGGAGCCTCCGTCCCAACGAGATCGAGGGCTGCGCGGCAGGCTCCTACGTCGTCCTCGAGGTGAGCGACGACGGAACCGGCATCGCGCCCGCGATCCGCGAGCGGATCTTCGAGCCGTACTTCACGACCAAGAACTTCGGACCCGTGAAAGGCACGGGCCTCGGGCTCTCCACAGTTCACGGCATCGTGCATGCACACTCCGGGATGGTCGAGGTGGCTGAAAACGCGCCTCGTGGGACGGTGATGCGCGCGTTCTTCCCCGAGGTCGACGCGGAGGATCGCTCGCTCCGCGAGAAGAAGGCGCCGCCGGAATCTGCAAAGCGCCTCGCATCGGCAACGCTTCTTCTCGTCGACGACGAGCCCCTCGTTCGCGACGCGACCCGTGCTTCGCTCAGCGCCCTTGGCTACCAGGTGATCGAGGCGGAGAGCGGCGCGCAAGCCTTGGCGGCGTGCGACGCAAACCCGAGGATCGGCGCCGTCGTCCTCGACATGGTCATGCCGGGGATGTCCGCCGAGCTCGTGTACACCGCGCTGAAGCAGAAGAGGCCCGGCATCCCGGTCTTGCTCATCACCGGCTGCGCGATGAACGACGAGGTCCGTGCGCTCCTCGACCTCGGGATCTCGGCGTGGCTCCCGAAGCCGTTCGACGACGAGCAGCTCGCGGACGCGCTCCGGAGCATCGGGGCCGGCGCCTGACCGATCTCGCACATTGAAGTGCTGGTCAACTCCGCCGCAGTATCCTTGTCCGGTTGCGCGGGAAGGATCCCGACGATGACCTATCCCTCGATGTCGTAGTCCTTGAGCTTCTTGTACAGCGTCGAGCGATCGATCTCGAGGATCGCGGCGGCTTGCGCCTTGTTCCCGCCGGTGGCGGCGAGCGCGGCCATGATGCCGTCCTTCTCCAGGTCGCGTAGCGAGCGCGCCTTTGGCAATGGGGCGGGCGGTGTGTCGATCGCGGGTAACGACGTTGGCAGCGGTGGCGGCACCACGAGCTCTGCTTTCGAGATCGACGAGCCCAGCGGCGGCGTCGGCGACGACGTTCGCGTACGCGGCGGCGCAGCCGAGGCCAGCACCTGCGGCGGCAGGTCCTGCGCCATGATCTGCTCGCGATCGCCGAGCACGATCGCGCGCTCGACCGCATTGCGCAGCTCGCGCACGTTGCCCGGCCACGCGTAGCGCTGCATCGCGGCGAGCGCTTCGCTCGAGAATCCGGTGATCCGGCGCGCCGCCTGCTGGCGGTAGCGCACGAGGAAGTGCTCGGCGAGCAGCGGCACATCATCGAGCCGCTCACGCAACGGCGGCACTTCGATATGGATGACGCTGAGCCGGTAGTAGAGGTCCTCGCGGAACGTGCCGCGCTTGACCATCTCCTGCAGGTCACGGTTCGTCGCTGCAACCAGGCGGACGTCGACCTCGATCGACTTCTGGCCACCGACCCGCTCGAATCGACGCTCCTCGAGCACGCGCAGGAACTTGGTCTGCAGAGCGAGCGGAAGCTCGCCCACCTCGTCGAGAAACAGCGTGCCGCGATCGGCCATCTCGAACCGGCCGGCCTTGCGCTCGGTGGCGCCGGTGAATGCACCCTTCTCGTGACCGAACAGCTCGCTCTCGATCAGCGACTCGGTGAGCGCGGCGCAGTTGACCGCGACGCACGGCGCCTTCGCGCGCCGGCTCGCGTTGTGGATCGCACGCGCGACCATCTCCTTGCCGGCGCCTGACTCGCCGCCGAGCAGGATCGTCGCGTCGCTCGGGCCGACACGCTTGACGAAATCGAGCACGCGCTGCGCCGCCGCCGAACGACCGACGAAGCCTTGCTCGCCACCGGTGCCGTAGAGCTGCTCCTCGAGCGCATCGGCCTTGCGCGACAGCTGGTCGCGCGTATCCGCGCCGACCCACGCGGCACCGGTGAGATGTGCGAGGCAGCCGACCGCCAGCGTGTCGGCCTCCTCCCACGGTGCGCCCTTGCGATCGATCCACAAGACCGCGACGACATCATCCGCAAGGCCGTGCACGGGCGCTGCGATCAACGCACGTCCGCCCGACTCGGCCGTCACGACCTGCCGCTGCTGCGTGACCTTGTCCATCAGGTCCTGCGGCACCTGGAGCTGCGAGGTCTCGCCGGGCCCGATCGAGGCGGCGACCGGTGCGGGACGCTTGCCGACTGCGAGCACGAACGCGCGATGTGCATCGAGCGCGGTGCGTCCCGCATCGCAGGCTGCGCGCGCGACCGCTTCGCGACCCGCGGCGGCCTCGGCACGCAGCCGATCGCCGAGCTGCGCGATCGCTGCGAGGTGCCGCTTCGCTCGATCATCGCGGCCGGTGAGCGCGAGCAGTTGCCGGCTCGAGACCTCCATCGTGACGTGACTCGACGCGCGCGTGAGCGCTACGCCATCGACCGGCAGATACGCGAGCTTGGTCGCGCCGATCAGGAGCTCGTCGCCTGCTTCGAGGCGATGTGGGCCCGCGACCTCCGCGCCGTTGATCAGCGTGCGCTTCTCCGGCACGTAGCACAGCGCGCCATCGCGGAGCTCGAACAGCCCGTGCACGCGAGACACCGTCGGATCGGTGAGCTGCACGAGGCAGCCCTCCTCGCGACCGACCTTGCCGCCGCGCATCGGGAGCTCGAGCTCGCGGCCCAGATCGGGGCCCTCGATGACCACGAGGCGCGCGAGCGACATGCCGCCATCTTAGTGTAAGTTCCGCGCGATGATGCGCCTGCCGCTCGCGTTCGTGGTTCTCGCTTGCACCGCCACGCTCGCTGCGTGTCCCAAGAAGAAGGCTCCGACGACAGCCGGCTCCGGCTCCGCTTCAGAGCCGGTTCTTGCGAAGAAGATTGCACTGTCGTGGGGCATCCAGCAGGGCGGCTCGTCGGGCGAGGTGTTCCTGGCGACCACGGACGAGACCGGCAAGCAGGTGAGTCATCCGATCGGAACCTTCAAGGGCACGTGCTCGGCAGTCACGCCGCTCGAAACGATGAAGGCGATCATCGCCGCGCAGTGCAAGGACGGCACGACCGGCATCGAGCTGCACGCCGTGGTGCAAGGCGGCTCGGTCATCGTGCTCAAGCTCCGCATCGATGACGGCGTGACGCCCGATCCGATGGCGCGCGAGGAAGTGACGCGCGTCCCGATTCCGACTGGCGCCGCGATCGTGGCGCCGTAGTCGACTCGATTCGCGCCGGATGTGCGCTGACAGCTCGCGAATCCACGTTGTCAGTTCTTGTTTGCGCGAGCCGCGCGAGTGATCGCGGCGCGGCTCGACGAGTGAGACGGATTCATTCGCGATTCCTCGTCGAGAAACCGCGAGGCACGCGGGTTAGAGCCAAACACCCACATCATGGCCCTGCAGGCCCACACCGGAACTTGCGAACCCGGACGTCGACTCCTTAGCGTGAACGATGGACGGCAATGCGGGTATTGGTACTCATGGCGGTGGTGTTGTTACTCGGAGGCGTCGGCTGCGCTGTCGAACCGCTCGAGCCTGACTCCACCACCGAGACCGGCGCCATGGAGATGCCCTCCGATGGCCGCGTGGCCGAGGGTGAGGGCGTCGCGGCCGTGGACGTCTGCGGGCTCGCCGCGGCACTGCCGGCCGATGACATCTGTCGCCACGTCTGCGACCCCGGCGCGATGGCCGCACAGCTCGTGGCCGACGGCGCGGACACGGGCAACTGCTACCAGCTGTACTGCCAGCTCACCGAGACCGAGCACGTGATCGCCGGCGTCTGTCTCGTCCCGTAGCGTCGCGATGTCGAGCGTTCTCGCAATCGTCAGCAAGGCGGTGTTCGAGAAGCTGGTGCCCAAAAGCACCAAGGTCGGCGACGTGGTCGCGACGGATCGCTATGCGTCGACACCCGCCGCATTCGATCAGCTCATTACGGGAGACGCGATCTTCCTCGTCACGGTGCGGCCACCGAACGAGGCGCTGTGGTTGGTCGCGATCCTGGAGAGGCCCAGGAAGCAGGGCAAGGCGTGGATCGGTGCCGCGAACACGACACCGATTCGCGACATCACGCCGGTCCTCGCGAAGCTGAAGCTCGCGAGTGGCAAGGGCATCGTCGCGAAGCCGGGCGCACTCGGCATGTCGCTGCAGACACCGCGCGTGCTGACCGACGCCGACGTCGCGCTGCTTCGCGGCAGCAAGCCAGGTGCAACCGCGGCGGTCACCGAGTATCGCAAGCAAGTCGAGCTCACACCGGCCGCGGCGAAGGCGTCAGCGCAGGCAGCCGCCGCCGCGGCGAGCGGCCAGCGCTTTCAGCTCACGAATTATCGCAGGCCGTTTCAGATGCTGAAGCAGCTCGCCAGGCCGCAGTACAAGCAGCTCGCGCAGCTCACCAAGTAGAATGATGCCGGCAAGCCCGAGCAGTGCGTGCAGGACGAGGAGTGGGCGCCGCTGGAGCTCGTCGACGTCGTGGAGCTCGCGAGTGGCAAGGTGACGCATCAGCTCTACGTGTGGCCCTACGGCAGCGGCCAGCTGTTCGAGCACGACAAGCTGACGCCGGTGGCGATGATCATCCAGCACGGGTTCGACATGGATCCCGAGCAGGACGACCTTGCGTTCCGGAAGGCACTCGCCGCGGCGTACGCGACGGCCGAGCCGAAGCTATCGGAGCATGTCGATTTCAAGCTCGACCAGGTGTCGAAGAAGGCGACGCCAAGCGAGTCGGCGGAGCGGGCGATCCAGAAGGCCGCGATCGAGCGGCTGCGCAAAGAGCTGGGCTACTCGAAGGAGCGCTATCGGCTGTTCGACGCGCTGACGAAGGCCCAGCAGGCAGCCGTTCGCGAGGAGTATCCGCATCTCTACCCGTACGAGTCGTTCCACCACTTCGAGAACCTCGGCATTCCACCGTACGTGGCGCTCGGGCGGTGGGCTGGCATCGACGCCTCGACCCCGCTCGAGCAGGGTGCGCCGCACACGCGTGGCGCGTGGCCCGTGTGGAAATGGCTGAAGGCTGCGCAGACCAAAGAGATCGACGTTGCGAAGTGCAGCGCCGCGCTCAACAAGCATCTGCCGCCGCCAACGATCATGGCTATCGTCTGGTACGTGACGACCACCGTCGTGGCGGGTGTCAGCCCATACGAGCTCTGGGCGCGCGAGCTCGATAGCGACCGTGCGAAGAACGAAGCCGCCGTGCACATGATCCGGCTGCTGGCGGCGATCGTTGATGGTAGCGGCGATGATGCCGCCGTCGAGCTCGCTGAGCGCGCCGAGAAACATCTCGCGAAGGAGCCGACGTTCTATCTCGCCGCGGTCGCCACGTTCGCGCTTGCGGTGCGAGCACGTCGGCGTGGGGAGCCGTTTCCTACCCGCTTCTACAAGCTCGCCGCGGGGGCCAACTTTCTCGGTAACGGCTCGAACCTTCGTGACGCGATCCGCGAGATCTTCGAGCTCATTCCGATGGCCGAGCGCGAGAGGTTTCTCGTCCTGTACGGCATGTACTTCACCGCGATCACGGACGAGGAGATCGTCAAGGGCCGCACGCGCGAGGTGCCCGTGCTGATCCACGCGTGGTGCGTTGCCGACCTCGTGCCGACGGAGAAGGTCGCCAAGGGCCTGGTCGAGGACATGGCGACCTGGAACAACTATCCCAAGCCGAAGCAGGCCGCCCTCGACATCGTGAAGAAGGTCGGCCCGATCTGCGTGCCGTATCTCGAGACGGCGCTGAAGACGAGCACGAGCAAGCACAAGGACGTGCTCGCGAAGGCGCTGGCGCTGTTCGCCGCGGCGCCCGCGAAGGCTACCGCTTCGCGTAGTCGGTCAGGCCGACGCGGAAGCGCTCGAGGATGAAGAAGTTCGTCGGGATCCGCAGCGGACCGAACGCGGCGTAGGCCTTGCCGAGGAACAGATCCGGGTTGTTCTTGTCGACCTGCACCACGTAGTCGCGCAGCACGTTGGTCGGATCCGTCGCCTTGTTGCCGCCCTTGCCGTAATCGAGCAGCACGGCATGGAGGTACTTGTTGTCACGCGCGGTCGGATCGACCGGCGCGACCTGATAGAAGCCGAAGCGCTTCGCGGCGGTGTGCCAGCGTCCGTCGAGGACGTTGTTCTTGACCGGCGAGTTGTAGCCGACCACCACGCCGGTCTCGTTACGCAGGAAGCCCTTCACGAACTTCTTGATGCCGACGAGCTGCGCGATCGGCAGCACGTTGAGCGGCAGGTGATTGATGCCGCGAAACTCCCAGCCCACGAGCGCGTCGAGATCGGGCTGGTGGCCACGCTGGAACACGCGCTCGAGCTCGGGCATCGGCGTCTGCTCGAGGGCGAGCGCCGCCTGCGTGGGGAACGCCGATGCCGCGTGGACAAACGCGGATTTCGAGGACGACTTGGCGAAGCTCACTGCGGTCATGAGAAGAACCTTCCTGCGTTATCGATCACGTGCGCCGCACACCGGGTCGCGAGCGCCATGATCGTCTCCATCGGATTCACGCCGATCGGCGTCGGGAACAGGGATGCGTCTGCGACCATCAGGCGGTCGGTGTCGTGGACGAGGCCGAACTGATCGGTGACCGACGACAGCCGGTCGCTGCCCATCGCCGCGGTGCCCATCATGTGGACGGTGAGCACCTCCCAGCCTCCGGGCGCGATCGTCTGATCGAGCAGGCGCCGCGCGTCGTCGGGTGAGTAGAGGTCCTTCGCGCCGTGGAACGGCAACATGATCCGGCGCGCGCCGGCGGCGAACAGCAGCTCGGAGAGCAGCGACACGCCACGCTGGAGGTTTGCCGCGTCGTGCGCGTTGAGCTGATAGAACGCCTGCGGCTTGCCGTTGACGCTGCGCACACGGCCGGTGCCGGTGTCCTCGCACAGCATGCCCGCGAGCATCATGTGGTCGTACTGACCCATCAGCTCGCCGAGCTCGCGACCGCGCTGCGGCAGGCTCATCGCCATGAGGCCGGGTGGCACGTTGATCGACGCGAACACCAGGCCCTCGTCCTGGAACTCGCGCACCTGGTAGGCCTGATGCGCGCCCTTCCAACCGGTCACCGGCTCGTCGAACAGCGCGACGACCTTGACGTTGGGATGCATCGACAGGTTGTGCCCGATGCGGCCCGACGGCGAGCGGAAGCCCGACTTGTCGAGGAGCGCGGGGGTGTGGATCGCACCGCACGCGGCGACGACGAGCTTGGCGCGCACCGCGATGCGATGACCGCGACGACCATCGGGATGGCGCACGTGACCCATCACCCCGGTCGCGCGCTTGCCGTGATGGGTGATGCGCTCGACGCGAACATCGGCGTAGATCCGCGCGCCGTAGTGCAGCGCACGCGGCACATAGGTGACGAGCGCGCTCTGCTTGGCGCCGGTCGGGCAGCCCATCGCGCAGCGGTTGCTGCCGATGCAATGCACCTGGTTGCGGAGGTTGCCGATGATCTCCCAGCCCTTGGCGTCGGCGCCCTTCTTGAGCAGCTTGTTGTCGATGCCGATCGCATCGGCATCCATCGGCGCGACGTGGATGCGCTTCTCGACGCGCTCGAAGTACGGCTCCATCTCCTTGGGAGACAGGTCGAGGCCCGCGCTCGCCCAGCGATCGAGGATCTTCTCGGGCGTGCGCCATGACATGCCGCCGTTGATCACCGTCGAGCCGCCAACCGCACGGCCTTCTTGAAACAGGATCGGCGGCGAGCCGAGGGCCATCGTCGCGCCACCATCACGGTAGAGCTGGCGGATCATCGCGGAGGTATCGGCAGTGAAGTCGCGCGTCTGGTAGTAGCTACCTTCCTCGACGACGATCACGTCGAAGCCGGCCTCGGCGAGCTCGGCTGCGATGGTCGCGCCACCAGCACCGGAGCCGATCACGACGACATCGCAATCGAGGACGGTGTCGCCGTGGATGTCGTTGCGCGTGAACACGCCGGGTGGGCGCGTGCCTTCCTGGAGGGCAGGGCGTGCTGCGACGGCCATGTTACGCGACCTCCTTCTTGCGGCGTGCGTGCGGGCGCAGCGGATCCGGTGCGAGGATCTGCGCGTCTTGCTTCTGGATGTCGTCGGCGAACACGGACAGCCGCTTCTTGCTGACCTCTTCGATCCACGGCGCAGGACGATAGCCACACAGCTCCATCATCGCGGGCTGCTCGAAGCAGCTCATGCTGATCAGCTGATTGAGCGCACGCGCGAACTGCACGTGCGCCGGCGTGAAGCCGTGCTCCCACGACTGGTAGTAGCGCTCGGCGGCGTCGCCGGTGAGCTTGTGAGAGCGCTTGCCGTGGCGCAGCAGTGCACCGAGGTCGTACGCGGCGAGACCTGCGTCGAACGCACGTTGCAGGATCGCGCCCGAGGCTTCGATCTGGAGCGCGACATGATCGGCGATCGCGTCGGCGAGGCCCGCGGCTTCGGGTGGACAGATCACGGGAACGAGCCCGCGCAGGACACGCTTGCTCATCGCGTTCATCCCAGCACCGCCAGCGCCTTGGACAGCAGAGCATCGTGACGCTCGAGGTACTCCGACATCAGCAGATGCGCCGCCTCTGGCTTGCCGTCCTCGATCAGGTCGAAGAACTTGGTGTGAACAGCGACGTAGTCGTCGGGCGGGCGCACGGCAAACCGTAGCTCGCTCGCGGCATCGACCCACAGCTGCGAGATGCGATTGAGTAGCCACAGGCCGGGCGTGAACCGCGCGGCCTCGGTGATCTGGCGCATGACCTCGAAGTCCTCGCGCGCGTACGACGGGGTGTCGCGCATCGACCACGCACGCGCCATCGCCGAGCGGGCCGACGTGGTGCCGCCCTTGGGGATCCGCACCGAGGTGAGCTTGATGACCTCGAGCACGAGCGCCCGGCGGATGGCGAGCATGTCGAGCAGGATGCGCCCGATCGTCGGCTGCATGGCCTCGGGCTTGCCGTAGCGCAGGTACGCGGCGAGCACCTCGATCGACCAGTCGCGGTAGGGCCGCACCACGATCCCGGAGCCGCGGCGGGGCTCGACGAGGTTCCACTCACCAAGCCGGCGCAGCGCCTCCCGGAGCGTGGGTCGCGAAGCGCCGAGCTGGCGGCTGAGCTCCCGCTCCGCAGGCAGCCGCGACCCGGCGACGTGGACGCCACTCACGATGTCGGCGAGGAGCTTTTCAAAGACCGCGTCGATAGCGGTCGGGCTGTTGGGGTCGGGCTTCGCGAGCGCCATGGTCTTACCAATTGGTAAGACCAATCAGGGTGTGGAGTCAACGGTAAAGTTTTCGTGTAAGGTCGGGGACATGCGCTTGGTTTTCGTCGCTGGTCTCGCGTTGTGCAGCAGCCTCGCCTTCGGGTGCCAGCGGTCGCCGGCCAAGCCAAGCCGCGCGGAATGCACCCAGGTCGCCGAGCACATCGCCGAGCTGATCATCTCTCACTACACGGCCCATCCCACGGAGTGGTTCGCGGCGGTCGAAGCCGAGGAGGGTGACAGCGGACTGCCGCCCGAGCTCACCCAGGAGACGTTCGCGGGCTACCTCGCGACCGAGCCCGGCAAGACGTGGCTCCTCATGCGCCGCGGTCAGACACTGGCGGGCACGCAGCAAGGGATCGACCTCTGCGTGAGCAATGCGACGAAGGCACAGGCCCACTGCTTGCTCGCTGCGAAGACGCGCGACGACGTTGTCGCGTGCGACGACAAGCACGCCAAGAAGGACACATCGCCTGGCTCAGGCTCGACCGAAAGCAAGTGATGTGTGAGCCATAGCGCACACCGATAAACCGCCGGTATTGCGGGCAGGTCGCCTTGAACTCGTTCAGCCACCTCGCTAGGTTTCGATCATGACCAAGGCGAAAGCCGGCGGCGAGCAACCGGTTGAGATACCGGACACGCTTCCCATCCTCCCGCTGCGCAACTCCGTGCTGTTTCCGGGGGCCATCATCCCGATCGACGTCGGCCGACGAAAGTCGGTGCGCCTCGTCGAGGACGCAATCGCGAAGGAACGGCCTGTCATCGGCATCCTCACGCAGAAGGATGCACGCACCGAGGATCCGGGCTCAGGCGACCTCTACATGGTCGGCTGTGCCGCGCGCATCCTGAAGGTGATCAAGCTCGCGAAGGATAACTTCAGCGTCATCCTGCAAGGCGTCTCGCGCTTCGAGGTGTCGACGTTCGACGGGGCCGAGCCATTCTTGTCGGCCAAGGTCAAGAGCGTTCCCGATCCGACGTCGTCCGATGTCGAGCTCGACGCGCTCGTGATGAACCTGAAGGACATCGCCAAGCGCGTGGTCAAGCTGATGCCCGAGCTGCCCAAGGAAGCGGGCGCGCTCGTCGACAGCGTGACCGAGGCCGGTCATCTCGCCGATCTGATCACCAGCCACCTCGAGCTCGAGCTGGGCGAGAAGCAGGACGTCCACGAGACGTTCGACCACAAGACCCGTACCCGCAAGGTTCTCCAGTTCCTGTCGCGCCAGCTCGAAGTGCTCAAGGTTCGCGAGCGCATCAACACGCAGGTGCAGGAGGAGATGGGCCGCAACCAGCGCGAGTACGTGCTGCGCCAGCAGCTCAAGGCCATCAAGGACGAGCTCGGCGAGCTCGATGATGGCGGCGGTGACCTCGACGAGTTTGGCGAGAAGATCACCAAGGCGAAGATGCCCGAGGAGGCCGAGAAGGTCGCCAAGAAGCAGCTCGATCGCCTCAAGGGCATGCAGCCGTCGAGCGCGGAGTACACCGTTACCCGCACGTACCTCGAGTGGCTGGTCGAGCTGCCGTGGTCGATCTCGACCGACGACCACATCGAGCTCAAAGAAGTTCGTCAGTGCCTCGACGACGATCACTACGACCTCGACAAGGTGAAGAAGCGCATCGTCGAGTACATGGCCGTCCGCAAGCTGAAGAACGACAAGAAGGGACCGATCCTCTGTCTGGCGGGCCCCCCGGGCGTCGGTAAGACCTCGCTGGGTCGCTCCGTTGCCCGCGCGATCGGCCGCAAGTTCGGCCGCATCTCGCTCGGTGGCGTGCGCGACGAGGCGGAGATCCGCGGCCACCGCCGCACCTACGTCGGCTCGTTGCCTGGTCGGATCATCCAGGGCATCAAGAAGGCGGGCACCAATAACCCGGTGTTCGTCCTCGACGAGATCGACAAGCTCGGCCACGACTTCCGTGGCGACCCCGCGTCGGCGCTCCTCGAGGTCCTCGACCCCGAGCAGAACTCCACGTTCTCGGATCACTACCTCGAGGTGACCTTCGATCTGTCGAAGGTGCTGTTCATCGCGACGGCGAATCAGCTCGATCCGATTCCGTGGGCCCTTCGCGATCGCCTCGAGATCATCGAGCTCCCTGGCTACACGCGCCAGGAGAAAAAGATGATCGCGCGGAAGTTCCTCGTGCCCAAGCAGCTCGACGATCACGGCCTGACGCCGGAGCGGTGCGAGATCACCGACGAGGCGATCTTCGACGTGGTCGACAGCTACACCCGTGAAGCTGGCGTTCGTAACCTCGAGCGCGAGATCGGCTCGGTGTTCCGCGCGGTGGCCGTCAAGGTTGCCGAGGGCCAGGCCAAGGACCACGAGGTCATCACGCCGGAAGTCGTCGAGGAGTTCCTCGGTCCGAAGAAGTTCGTCAGCGAGGTCGCCGAGCGCGTCGCTGAGCCCGGCGTTGCGACGGGTCTGGCGTGGACGTCTGTTGGCGGCGACATCCTGTTCATCGAAGCGACGAAGATGCCCGGCAAGGGCAAGCTGACGCTGACGGGTCAGCTCGGCGACGTCATGAAGGAGTCGGTCACGGCCGCGCTCTCGTTCGTGCGTGGTCGCGCCGGTGCGCTTGGACTCGATGCCGGTAACTTCCTCGAGAACACCGATCTGCACGTTCACGTGCCGGCCGGCGCCGTTCCCAAGGATGGTCCGTCGGCGGGCATCACGATGTACACGGCACTCGTGTCGCTGTTCACCGGTGTACCGATTCGTCCCGACGTCGCGATGACCGGTGAGATCACGCTGCGCGGTAACGTGCTGGCGATCGGTGGCGTCAAGGAGAAGCTCCTCGCCGCACACCGTGCTGGCATCAAGCGCGTGATCATCCCGGAGCGCAACATGAAGGACCTCGTCGACGTCCCCATGGAAGTCAGGAACGAGATGGAGATCCTCGGTGTGAAGCGCATGGACGAAGTCCTCGCGCTCGCGCTCAAGGATCCGCCGCAGTCGATCCTCGACATCGCGAAGGCCGCGCTGGCCGAGAACCATCCGACCGCGTAAGCGGTTCGTGATGAAGGCCCCTGCGGAGACGCAGGATGTACCGACGGCTGAACGCTCGAGCGTTCGCGCCGATCGGGATCCGTCTGCCGGTGACGGCGTCGGTGGTGGCGTGTATCGCGAGAGGTTCCGGCCGAGTCGCTCGAGAACACCGTCAGCATGATGGAGCAGCTGTGACGGTGAAGCATCCGGCCGACCGAGCCATGGCACATGGCCCGTTCGGATTCTCCGGCGGCTGATACGCTCGGCCTCGATGCGGTTGCGATATCGGGGACAATCGAGTGGCACGATCGATCTGACGAACAGGGACGCGCTGTTGATCGGGCGCAGCAAGGAGTGCGATCTCCGCACCGACGATTCGAGCCTGTCGCGCAAGCACGCGCGGCTCGTGCGAGAGGGTGACGGCTGGAGCGTCGTCGACCTCGGCTCCGCGCACGGCGTGACCGTTGGGGGCCGCGCGGTCGCCAAGTACACGCTGCGCGTCGGCGAGACGGTCAAGCTCGGCGAGGTCGAGGTGGTGCTCGAAGAGCTGCCGCCATCGTTGTCGATGGCCGTGCACGACCGGCAGGTCGCGACGCTCGCGAGCCAGGCGATCACGATCGGCAAGGCGTTCGCGTTCGTCGGTCCCGAGCTCATGGAGCAGCCGTCGCTGCGCTGGCTCAAGGCGTTCGTGCCGGCCTCCGCGATCGGGCATCGCATCCTGCCGCTGATCGGCCACGCGCCGCTCGAGCTGCCGGGCGTCACCGTCCAGCCGGTCAAGCTGCCGCGCCTCGCCACCGCGATCGTGAGCAGCGACAAGGCGCTGTACCGCGAGGGCACCGATCGCGTGAACCTGGTCGCCGTCGATCCACTGCGCGGCGACGGCGAGGCCACGCTCGATGTCGAGCTCGATGGCAACCGGCTCACGTCGCGGCCGCTCATGCTCGCGCGTGGGATCGCGACGGCCGCCCTCGGCGACCTGCCGGCGGGCAGCTACTCGGTCCGCGTGAGGGGCGCGGCGAGCACCGCGACTCCGTGCACGTTCACGGTCGCCGCGTACAAGCTGTCGGCGCTCGTCGCGTCGATGCAGCGCCAGCGCATGGAAGGCGATTCGCTGTCGGTCGATCTCAAGCTCACCACGTTCGGCACGCCGGTCAACGGCAACGTGACGCTCGAGCTGATGGGCGAGGACGAGCGCATCGGCCGGTTCGACGTGAAGGCGAAGGACGGCGTCGCGTCTGCGAAGCTGAAGCTGACCGGCGACGGGCCGCACTCGATCAACGTCCAGCTCGCGGCCGATCCGGGCAAGACCGCGACCGTCCCGATCATCGGCAGCCGGGCGGCCGATCGCAGCGACACGGTGTTCTCCACGCTCGGCGCCGAGGTCCTCGGCTCGCTGCTGCCGTCGGAGGATGCGCAGGAGGTTCGCGGCGTGTGGCTGCGTCGGGGCGCGACGTCGACCTCGCCAGTGATGCTGCGGCAGAGCGGATCGACCGCGACGCTGATCGCGCTGACCGCAATCGATCGGCTCACCGTGGTGATCTGCGATCCCACCGTGCCGTCGGCCGCCAGCGACGCGATCGACGCGCTCACCGCACCGCATCCGATCGGCGACCACGAGTACGCGCAGGCCGAGACACTGTTCCTCGCCGGGGACATCGCGAAGGCGCTCGAGGGCTTCGCCGCAGCGCGCGCACGGCGCGGCCGCATCCACCCGAACTACGCCTATTACATCGCGTGCTGTCACGCGCGGCTCGGCGATATCGACGCTGCACGCGCGGCACTGCGCACAGCATTCGAGGATGGCTGGTTCGATCTCGAGCACATGCGCAACGACGAGGACCTCGCGAGCCTGCGCGGCGATCCGATGTTCCAGGCGCTGCTCGAGGGACCGCGCGTGGTGAGCGCGCAGCTCGCGGCGGACCAGGTGCTCGAGCTTGCCCTGCCGTCGCCGGTCGCGCTCCTCGCGGTCGGTGCGTACGCGGGCGGTTCGCCGTGGGAGGGCTACGCGACCGTGGTCGTGCCGAGCTCGCTCACACTATCCGTCGATGCACCCGCGAAGCCGGTGCCCGGCGCGCCGATGACGCTCGCGGTGACCACGCCCGCGAGCGCGGCGTACGTGATCGTCAAGGACGCGCGCCTCGCGTCGACCGATACGCCGTCGAGCATGCTCGCGAGCCGGCTCAAGGCGCACGCGCAGGCCGCGGGCAAGGTGCTCGGACGTGGCCGCCCGACGACGAAGCTCGCCGACATCTTGCCGGCACCGCCCCCGCCGCCGCGCCCGGCCCCGATGATGCCGTCGTCGATGGCATACGGCGGACCGCCGCAAATGCCGCCAGGGATGGCATATCCGTCGGCGATGCCGGCGGGCCGGGCGTTCAGCCCGAATCCTCCGCGGGCGGGCGGCATGGCGCCGCGCTCGGCTGAAGGCGCGATGGCATCGATGATGTACTCGGCGCCGCCCGTGGCTGCGATGGGTCCGTCGATGCGATCGCGCGGCGGCGACGAGGACGACTTCGATCTGGGAGGGCTGGCGTCTGACGCGGGTGCGTTGCTGGAACCCGGCAGCGCACCGCCCGCGAATGCTGCACGACCCGCGCGCACGATCGATGACGCGCCCGAGGTCGTGTTCGCCGGCATCGTCGAGATCGCGAATGGCCGCGGCGAGCTCACGGTGCCGCTGCCTGAAGCGTTCGCGGAGTACGTGATCGAAGCCTTCGCGCTCGATGGCGCGGAGTGGGCGTCGTCGAGCCAACGCGTGCACGCCGAGCTCGATCACTTCGCGACGCTCGAGCTGCCCGCGTTCGTTCACGCGAGCGACACCGCGGTGGGCCGGCTCACCGCCGGATCGGGCGCGCAGGGCATGCAGATCACGGTGACCCGTGATGGCGCGCCGATCGCCGTGATGATGAACGGCACCGTGGCTGCGGGCACGCTCGCCGGACCGCGCGTCGAGGTGTCATTCCTCGTCGGTCCCGGCGACTACGTCGCGTCCGTGACCGATGTGGCGAGCGGCGCGACGATCGCGACGAAGCGACGCGTGGATCCACCGGGCAAGCTGCGCCGGATCGCGAAGTCCGTGCGCTTCCTCAGCGCCCGCGAGAAGATCGCGCTCGCCGACGACCCTTCGCTGGTCACGCTGCGCGTGCTGCCCGGCCTCGACAAGCCGTTCAAGCTGATGTGCGATGCGACCGCCGACTACGGTCACGCGTGCTGCGAGCAGACCGCGGCGAAGATCCTCGCGGCGTGCTCGATGTACATGTTCGCCGGCGAGGACAAGCGCCGGCGTGACAAGGCCGAGGAGATCATCCTCGCCGGTGTCCGGCGCGAGCACACGATGTGGCTGCGCGGCCGCGGCTTCAAGATGTACCCGGACAGCGGCAACGACGTGAACGACTACTGGGGCAAGAAGTGCGCGCGCTACCTGTGGAACCTCGATCTGCTGCGCGCCGGCATGCCGAGCCGCGCGCTCGTCGAGGCGATCGACGAGGCGCTCACGATGGCGCGTGACACCACGGCCGCGTACGGCATGCAGTTCCCGCCCGCGCGCAGCGAGGCGCCCGAGGACGACTACGCGATGCTCCGGTTCCAGACCGACGAGGGTGCTCGCCAGGCGGCGCTCGGTCGCGTGCGGCAGTGGTCGGCGAACGCAGCAGGCCCGCGGGGCAACGCAGTCGAAGAACGGACGGATGCCGCGTACGCGGCCGCGGCGCTGCTTCGCGGCGGCGGCAACACCTTGCTCAGCGATGCGCTGCGGCTCGCGAATCGCGTGGTCGCCGACATCGGACCGGAGGGTCGGCTGTACTCGACGTGTGACTCGGTTGCTGCGATCGCGCTCATGGCCGAGCTGCAGGCGGCGCGGATCATCGGTGGGGGCGGCAGCGTCCGCATCGATGGCCAGACCACCAAGATCGCGAACGCCGTCACGGCGGGCGAGGTCAGCGAGGTCGAGGCGATCGATGGCACCGTGGCGGTCGAGGTCACGCAGATCGTCGAGGACGACTGGACCCGGTTCAGCACCGCGGTGCCGGTGACCGTGCTGCTCACCAGCGCGGGACGGACCACGACGCGGGTCCAGGTCGGCGACGCGCTGGACCTCAAGGTCCGGCTCGACGATGGCTACATCCCCGGTGATCTGGTCTGGGTCGCGCTGCCCGACGCGCTGTCGCGGGTGATGGGCGGTGGCCAGGTGAAGCGGTTCTCGGTCGATCCAGCAGGCCGGCGCGAGGTGACCATCCCGCTGGCGGCCACCGGCCTCACCGTGGACCGCAATCACGGGGAGGCTCCCCAGCGTTTCGCGGTCTGCGTGCGGAACATGTTCGACGAAGAACGAGCCGGAAATCCCGGCTATCTCGACGTGACCGTGCGCAGGTGACTCACGGGAGTGCGGGATCCTCTGGGGGCGGACCTAGCAAAGTGGGGGGCGAGTCTTGACGCCCCCTTGGAGCCTACTTAGGTTGCCCAGCAGACAATTCTGGCAGTCGAGGAAAACAGCACATGGGCAAGATCATCGGCATCGACCTAGGCACCACCAACTCCGTGGTCGCGATCATGGAGGGCAAGGAGCCGAAGGTTATCCCGAACGAGGAAGGCGCACGCCTCACCCCGTCGGTAGTGGCATTTGACGAGAAGGGCGAAGTTCTCGTCGGTCAGATCGCGCGTCGTCAAGCGATCACCAACCCCGAGAACACGGTGTTCTCCAGCAAGCGTTTCATGGGTCGGAAGATGTCCGATCCGATCTCGCAAGAAGAGCTGAAGCGCGTCCCGTTCAAGATGGCTTCGGCCTCCAACGGCGACGTGTCGTTCGAGATCCGCGGCAAGAAGTACTCGCCGCCGGAGATCGGCGCCAATGTTCTGCGCAAGCTCAAGCGCGCCGCCGAGGAGTATCTGGGTGAGCCGGTGACCGAAGCGGTTATCACGGTCCCCGCGTACTTCAACGACAGCCAGCGCCAGGCGACCAAGGACGCCGGCAAGATCGCAGGCCTCGAGGTCAAGCGCATCATCAACGAGCCGACTGCGGCCGCGCTGGCCTACGGCCTCGACAAGACCAAGGAGCAGCTGATCGCCGTGTTCGACATGGGCGGCGGCACCTTCGATATCTCGATCCTCGAGGTCGGCGACAAGGTCGTCGAGGTCGTGTCGACCAACGGCGATACGCATCTCGGTGGCGATGACATCGACAACCGCCTCATTGACTGGCTCGTCGCCGAGTTCAAGAAGACCACGGGCATCGATGTCTCCAAGGACAAGATGGTCCTGCAGCGCCTCAAGGAAGCGGCGGAGAAGGCCAAGATCGAGCTGTCGAGCGTGCAGGAGACGGAGATCAACCTCCCGTACCTGACGGCCGACGCGACCGGTCCGAAGCACCTGCTGCAGAAGCTGTCGCGCAGCAAGTTCGAGCAGATGATCGAAGACATCGTCGCTCGCGCGATGGAGCCGGTGAAGAAGGCGCTTGCCGATGCCGGCAAGAAGATCGAAGACATCCACGAGGTCGTCCTCGTCGGTGGCTCGACGCGTATCCCGATGGTTCAGGCGCGCGTGAAGGACTTCTTCAAGAAGGAGCCCAACCGCAGCGTGAACCCGGATGAGGTCGTTGCGCTCGGCGCAGCGGTCCAGGGCGGCGTCCTCTCGGGCGACGTCAAGGACATCCTCCTGCTCGACGTCACGCCGCTCTCGCTCTCCATCGAGACTCTCGGTGGCGTCGCGACGGTGCTGATCCCGCGCAACACGACCATCCCGACGCGCAAGAGCGAGACGTTCTCGACGGCGGCTGATAACCAGACCAGCGTCGAAGTTCACGTCGCACAGGGCGAGCGGCCGATGGCGAAGGACAACAAGACCCTTGGCAAGTTCCAGCTGACTGGCATCCCGCCGGCGCCGCGTGGTGTGCCGCAGATCGAAGTGACCTTCGACATCGATGCGAACGGCATCCTGAACGTCACCGCCAAGGACAAGGCAACCAACGCCGAGCGTGCGATTCGCATCGAGGCCTCGGGCGGTCTGACCGACGCGGACATCAAGCGTGCGGTCGAGGATGCGGCCAAGCACGAAGAGGAAGACAAGAACCGCAAGGACAGCATCGACGCGCGCAACCAGCTCGACACGCTGGTCTACGGCACCAAGAAGCTCGTGACCGAGCAGGGGCCCAAGCTCGCGGACACAGACAAGATGATGATCGAGGAAGCGCTCAAGGAGGCCGAAGAGGTTCTCGAGAAGAACCGCGAAGGCGGCGATGCCGGGGAGATGCGCACGGCGTTCGAGAAGCTCCAGGCGGCTGCCCACAAGCTCGCCGAGGCCATGTACAAGACGGCCGGCGCCGATGGGCAGGGCGGCGGTGGTGGGGAAACGCCGCAGCCCGAGGCCAAGAACGACGACGTCATCGACGCGGAGTTCGAGGACAAGCAGTAGCGACAACGTCAGAACCCTCCTGACGCAGTGCAGAAAGCCGCTCCTACCGGGGCGGCTTTTGTACATTTACCTACGGCGCTGCTGCGCGGTCCGGCAACGCCGGCTACGTAGCGCTCCGCGGGTCGGCAAACCCGCCCTTTGCTTCATTTTTGGGTTCGCTCTTCTTTATTTCATCCTTCACAATGATCCTCTGTGCGGGCCGCATTAGCTGTCATTGCGTTGGCCTTCGCGGCCGGGGGTTGCGTCGAGCTCGGCGTCGTCACCGACGGGACGTCGATCTCGTATGGAAAGCCCAATCGCGGCCGCCTGATCGATGGCGCCAAGCTGCCGGACCAGGGCCCGGGCTTCGTCACGCCACCGACGTGGAAGACGCGCGGAAATCGCTACGGCACGCACGAGCTGGTTGCGCTTATCAAGGGCGTTGGCAAGCGCACGCGTAAGAAGTTCCGCGACGCGCGGCTCGTGGTCGCCGATCTCTCGGGCAACCGCGGCGGCGAGAACCGCGCGTTTCATCGCTCGCACCAGAACGGTCGCGACGTCGACCTCATGTATTTCGTGCGCGACGCCGAGGGCAAGCCGATGGAGCCCGACGTGATGCACACGTTCACCGCGTCGCTGACCGCGAAGGACGGCAGCGGCATCACGCTCGACGTGCCGCGCACGTGGCACCTCGTGAAGGACCTGCTGACCGCGCAGGAAGCCTACGTGCAGTACATCTTCATCTATCGCCCGATCGCCGAGGCGCTGATCGAGCACGCGACGAAGACGAAGGAGTCCGACGTCGTCATCGCGCGCGCGCTCAAGGCGCTCAAGCAGCCCGGCGACAGCGCGCCGCACAACGATCACATGCACGTGCGCGTCTACTGCGCGCCGACCGACCGCCTGCACGGCTGCCAGGACATCGGTCCGATGGAGCTGCTCGCCGAGCGCGAGACCGAGGCGCGCGACACGGTCGAAGCGATCGCGCGTGCATTTCCGCCGTCCGACGAGGACGATGACTCGATGTCGACGGAGACCGCGCAGAGCGTGGCCGCATTCGACGGTGCGCCGCGCGAGCAGACCGCCGCCGATGTGTGGGCGCAGGCGTCGACGACCTCGTCGTCCGCGTCGATCCTGCCGCCGTCGTTCAGCTCGCTCGTTCGCGCCAGCACGCATCGAGTCGACCTGCGCTCCTGGCGCTAGGTCGCTACTTCACTTCCCCGCAAGGGACGCGTTCGGCGCGTGTCGCTCGAGGACTCGCGACACGCGGCTATCCTACGGCCTCACTTGCCACAGGGCCCGACGGGCTCTAGCTTGGACTCGGGCGCGGACTCGAACGTCGTCGCGACGACCGCCACCGCGGCATCCGACGCGGCATCGCTGGGCGCCACGCCCGCGTCATCGACGAGCTGGCTGATCACCTGGTCGGGGGTCGGCTCCGGGGCGCCGAGCTCGGCGGGGGAGAGTGGCCGCAGCGTGCGCAGCGCCTGCTCGAACGCGCGAACGTGAGCGCTGCGCGCCTCGAGCGATGGCGCATGCAGCGTCAGTGACACGACGCGATCCTCGGTCAGCGCGACGGCCTGGATCAGGTAGCGTTTGCCGTCATCGAGCGTGAACGAGACGCTCGGCATGCCGTTCTGCGCGTTCTCCTTGGGACCGGCCTCCGGCAGACCCACGCGCATGCGCTGGCTTGTCAGCCGCTCGCGGAGTGCGCAGGCGAGCTTGGTCGGCAGCGGGTCCGGACCCTGCCGGCACGCGATCGGCCACGAGCAGTAGACCGCGCGCGTGAACGGCTCCGAGGTGAGCACCATTTTTCCCTCGGGCTGATTCCGAAGCATCCACAGCAGCAGGCCGGGGTAGCTCGGCTGGTCCGTCGCGCGCCAGCTGCGGGGCACGACCAGGCGGATGCGGTGAGCCTTCGAGGTGAAGATCGAGTTCTCGAGCTCGGCACTGACGGTCGGAATCGCGATGACCACGGCGACCAGGATCGCCGCGGTCAGTGCCGCGCCTAGCGTCAGCCGTGCTCGCATCGCGGCGTCACGGTAGCGCATTCCTCGTCGAGAAATCGCGCTCCGACCTCGCGCGATCTCGCGTGCGATCCGAGCCGCGTTCGGCAATCCGGATTGGATTCACCTGAACAGAGCAACAGGTAAAAAGTTGATTATTCCGATGGAGATATCGTTGACCGATTACACTCACGCGAATATTGTGACGATACCCCGACGGACATTGGTCGTTCCAACGTCGGTTGGGGGAAGAGGGACACGGCAGTGCCGCGTCCATGCGTGCTCCGTCGTGGACGGTGCCGAGGGGGATCCGTTTGTTTTCTCGCGACCGAAGCTTCGACCAGGGTGCACCGACGACGACCAACGTCGTTCCGTTCCGATCGCACCGTCGTGGCAACTACGTGGTCGTCGCCGCACGCCGCGACGACGAGGCGCCTGCGTCGGGCGGCTCCGCGCCGTACGCGACGCTTCTGTCCGAGGAGCAGCTGCGCGGTATCGAGACGATGTATCCCGATGGGCTAACCGCCGTGCAGCTCGTCGACTCGTTCACGAGTCGTGGGATCAAGTTCAGCGAAGCGAGCTTCCGTAAGTACGTCCAGCAAGGCCTGCTGCCGCGCAGCAAGCGCGTCGGTCGCAAGGGCAAGCACAAGGGCTCGCTCGGCGTGTACCCGGCCAAGACCGTTCGCCGGATCAACGCAGTGAAGCGTCTGATGGCAGACGGATTCACGATCGAAGAGATCCAGGGGCAGTTCCTGCTCTACACGGATCTCGTCGAGGGAGTCGGGGAGAACCTGACCGAGCTCTGCGAGCGGCTTGCACGCGACGCCGAGAAGCTCGAGGCGACCGTTCGCCGCGAGGTGCTGAAGGAACTGACCGAGGTGCGCAAGGACGGTGGCGACATCGTCGAGCGACTGACCGCGCTGACGCGTCGGGTGGCCGCACCGCGCACCGATTCACTTCGTCTTGCCGGCGCCGCGGGGGGCGCCGAGGACCTGCTCTAGCGACGGTAACCCGCGCCGTCCGTTTCGAATTCCGACTGTTCTACCGAGGAGAAATCATGAGCGACGCCGAAGATCGTGACGATGAAGTTGAGGGGCTCGAGCTCGAAGAGACCACCGACGAAGCAACCGATGATGTGCTGACGGATGCCGACGGAATCTCGGAGACCGAGGAGGGTGTTCCCGAAGTCAGTCGCAAGATCCGCCGGCGCCGCCGGCGCGAGCGGCCGCGCTCCAAGACGATCGCGATGAAGCGCCTCACGCGTGAGGAGCTTCGCGTCGGCGCGATGATGTATCCGCCGGTGGACATCCCGCGCCCGACCTCGCGTGAGGAGTGCCGCGGTGACGCGCGCCCGTGCCCGTGGGTCGCGTGCAAGCATCACCTGTATCTCGACATCAACCCGGAGACCGGGTCGATCAAGATCAACTTCCCCGACCTCGAGCCGTGGGAGCTCAAGCACACGTGTGCACTCGATGTCGCCGAGCGCGGTGGCATCACGCTCGAGGAAGTCGGAGAAATCATGAACCTGACCCGCGAGCGCATTCGCCAGGTCGAGGTCCGCGGCCTGCTCAAGCTGAAGATGGGCTCGCCGTCTCCGGACGAGCTCGGCGCCGAGCTGCTCGCGCAGGCAGCCGAGCTCGCGAAGGCCGCGAAGGCTCGCAACTAGCGTACGCTGCCCGCAGATGTTTCGGGTTGTTGCCCTGATCGCGCTCGCGGGGTGTGGGCGCTTCGGATTCGAAGTTGCAACGACCGACAGTGGGGAAGCCGGGATTGCCGATAGCGCGACCGACGTCGTGTCTCTCGGTCATGACGAGGATGGCGACGGCATCCCGGATAGCTCGGATGTGTGCCCACACCTGACGGGCACGCAGGACGATGGGGACAATGACGGTGTCGGGGATGACTGCGATCCGAACCCGGGAACACCGGGCGATGCGATCGCATTGCTCGTGACGATGGTTCCGGGCGATCAGCCGTTCGCCGTGGTCGGGCCGACGGACGGCGTGTTCACTCAGCTCGCCGATTCGTTACGGTTCGACGGCGACCTGGCGACCGGCGGCGACAACAATCTCTACGGCAGCCTGTCGATGCCTATCGTCCTCGGCAACGTGCGCGTCGCGGTCGGCTTCGAGGTGCTCGCGATCATTCTTGGCTCGGACACCGAGCAGAACCAGATCGCGATGGGCGTGGCTGATCAGCCGCCGTTGCACTTCGTCGAGCTCAACCAGATCCCGGGTCTGTTCGACAACGCGCAGGTCATGCTCTTCGACGGTGCGAACTATTTCGTGCAAAACGCCGCGAACCTCGCCACCGGCATCCACGCGGGGCCGCTGTTCTTTCAGACCACGCAGCGTATCGGGCAGGGCGTCCGGTTCGATGCCTCGTGGCCGGGGGAGCCGTATGTCGCCGAGGTGATGGACGCGCTCTATCAGGGCGCGACGCGGATCGAGCTGAACTTCAACAACGTCCACTTCGAGATCGAGTACCTCGTGGTGATCACGTCTCCATGATCGTGGTACGTCACGCGCATGATTCGCCGCGCGTTGATTTCGGTCTCTGAGAAGCGAGGCATCGTCGAGCTGGGTAAGGTCCTCGCCGAGCTCGGCGTCGAGATCCTGTCGACGGGCGGGACGTACTCTGCGCTGCAGCAGGCGGGCGTCCCGGTCAAGCAGGTGTCCTCGCACACCGGCGCGCCGGAGATCCTCGATGGTCGCGTGAAGACGCTGCATCCGAAAATCCACGGTGGCCTGCTCGGCCGCGACACCGATGCGCATCGCGCCGAGATGGTCGCGAACCAGATCGAGCCGATCGACCTCGTCGTCGTGAACCTGTATCCGTTCGAGGCCACCGTCGCCAAGGCCGGCGTCTCGTTCGACGAGGCGATCGAGAACATCGACATCGGTGGGCCGTCGATGCTCCGCTCGGCCGCGAAGAACCACGAGCGCGTCGCCGTGGTGGTCGACCCCGCCGACTACGAGGCCGTGATCGCTGACCTCCGCGCAGCGAAGGAAATCCCGGCCACGCGCCGCCTCCAGCTCGCGCGCAAGGCGTTCGCCCACACCGCCGCCTACGACACCGCGATCGCCGCCTACCTGACCTCGACCGAGGACAGCGTCGCGACCGCGCGAGACCAGGCTCCCACGCGCCGCGAGCTGCCCGAGACCCTCGGCATGCAGTGGCGCCGGCTCTACGACCTTCGCTACGGCGAGAACCCGCACCAGCGCGCGGCCTTCTATGCCGACTCGCGCTCGCCGCTCGCCGGTATCCCGGGTGACCGGCCGACGATCGCGACCGCCGAGGTCCTCGGGGGCAAGCAGCTCTCGTACAACAACATCCTCGATCTCGATGCCGCACTCGGCCTGTGCCTGGAGTTCACCGAGCCCGCGGCGATCGTGGTCAAGCACAACAACCCGTGTGGTGCGGCGATCGGCGCCGATATCGCGACGGCGTATCACCGCGCGCGTGAGGCCGACGCGACGAGCGCATTCGGTGGGATCGTCGCGGTCAACCGCGAGGTCGACGAGGCGCTGGCAAAGTTGCTGGTCGAGACGTTCCTCGAGTGTGTCGTCGCCCCGGGCTACTCGGCGGCGGCGCGGGACCTGCTGGCGGGCAAGAAGAACCTGCGTCTCGTTGCCGCGGGTGGCAGCTGGGCGGCGCCGACGAATCAGCTCACGTGGAGCGTGCGGTCGATCGCCGGTGGTGCGCTGCTGCAGACCGTCGACCATGGGATGGCGGATCTGGCGGAGGCGAAGGTCGCGACGAAGCGTGCGCCGAGCGACGCGGAGCGGCGGGACCTGGCGTTTGCGTGGCGCGTCGCGAAGCACGTGAAGAGCAATGCGATCGTGTTCGCCAGTGATGGTGTGACCGTCGCGATCGGTGCAGGGCAGATGAGCCGCGTCGACTCGGTGCGGATCTGCGAGCGCAAGGCGGGCGTGAAGCTCGCCGGTGCGGCGGTTGCCTCCGATGCGTTCTTCCCGTTCCGCGATGGAGTCGACGTCCTCGCCGAGTGCGGCGCACGCTCGGTCGTTCAGCCGGGTGGTAGCGTTCGCGACGAGGAGGTCGTGACTGCCGCCGACGAGCATGGCCTCGCGATGCTGTTCACCGGCATGCGGCACTTCCGCCACTAAGGTTTCCGTGCCGAACGCGCGCACGCGCCTTGGGGTAGATTGGCGCCCGTGAAGATCCTCGTCATCGGCAATGGCGGTCGCGAGCACGCACTCGCCTGGCGCCTCGCACAAACGGGCCACGCCATCGTGGCCGCGCCCGGGAACCCTGGAATCGCGGAGATTGCGCGGTGCGTTCCCGTCGGCGTGGGTGAGCTCGACAAGCTCGTGACACTGGCCACGGAGGAACGAGTCGACCTGGTTGTCGTCGGTCCCGAGGCACCGCTGGTCGCCGGGCTCGCCGACCAGCTGCGGGCGGTCGGCGTGCCCACGTTTGGTCCCGGCGCCGCGGGCGCGCAGCTCGAGGGCAGCAAGGCGTTCAGCAAGCAGTTCTTTGCGCGCCACGACATTCCGACCGCGGCATTCGAAGTCGTGACCACGGTCGAGCAGGCCGATGCGGCGATTCAAAAGCTCGGCGGCCGCTGCGTCGTGAAGGTCGATGGCCTCGCCGCCGGCAAGGGCGTGGTCGTCGCGAGCAACGCGGACGAGGCAAAGGCCGCCGCGCGCGAGATGCTCGAGGCACGCAAGTTCGGCGATGCCGGGGCCACCGTGATCATCGAGCAGCGCATCATGGGCCGCGAGGTCAGCGTGCTGGCACTCACCGACGGTCACCGCATCGAGGTGCTGCCGTCGGCCGAGGATCACAAGACGATCTTCGACGAGGACCAGGGCCCCAACACCGGCGGCATGGGCACGGTGTCGCCGGCGTGGACGAACGACGATCTCATCGAGCGCATCACGCACGAGATCCTCGAGCCCACGGTGCGCGGCCTCGCCGCCGACGGTATCGACTATCGGGGTGTGCTGTACGCCGGCGTGATGGTCGACGCCGCGGGCGCACCGTACCTGCTCGAGTACAACTGCCGGTTCGGCGACCCCGAGACCCAGCCGATCATGGCGCGCCTGATCGGCGACCTCGGGAAAGTCTTCCTCGGCTGCGCACGCGGCGAGCTACCGGCGGGCGTGCTCGCGTGGGATGCGCGCGTCGCGGTCTGCGTCGTCGTCGCGGCGGCGGGCTATCCCGGCACCGTCAAGAACGGCGAGCCGATCAACGGCGTGCCCGAATCGACCGACGACATGGTCGTGTTCCACGCCGGCACCGCCGAGAAGGACGGCAAGCTCGTGACTGCGGGCGGCCGCGTGTTTGGCGTCACCGCGCTCGGCGTCAGCGTGCAGCAGGCGCGCGAGCGTGCTTATACCGCCGTCGATGCGATCGACCTTGCAGGCAAGCAGGCACGGCGCGACATCGGCATGCGCAAGTGATCGCTCCGCGGCGGTAACAGGCTATCGTCGGCGCAATGCCGCAGATTGCTGGGTTTCGCGGAGCGCTGTGGGACGCATCCAAGGTCGACCTCGCCAAGGTCGCGACCGCGCCGATCAAGCGGGCGAAGGATCTGCTCGCGAGCGGCGAGCTCGTCCGCGATCCGAGCCGTGCGATGTACCGCTACTTCCAGACGTTCGACCACGGCGGTCGCACGATCAATCGCGCGATGCTGGTGTGCGCCGCGCGTCTCGCACCGTGGAGCGACGGCGCGATCCGCGCCCACGAGGCGACCGATGCGCGTGCGCGCGAGGCGGCGCTCAAGGACATCCACGAGGCGGGTGCTCACACCGAGCCGGTGTTCGCTGGCTATCGAGACGCCGCGCGTGAGGTCGATCGTCTGCTCCGCGGCGTCGAGGATGGTCGCCCCGTCGTCGAGGTGACCACCCCCGACGGTACGCAGCACCGGCTGTGGCGCGTCCCGAGCGCAGAGGTCATCGGCAAGCTGCGCACGCTGTTCGCGCCGAAGAAGCTGCACGTGCTCGACGGCCACGCGCGCTACGAGGGCATGCTCGCCTACGCCGAGCAGCTCGGCGCCGACAAGCAGCCGCAGTACTCGTCGGCGAACTACGGCCTGGCGTGCCTCGTCAACATCGACGACCCGACGATCATCATCGCGGCGCGTCACAAGGTCGTACGCGGCGAGCTCGACCGCGACGCCGTGCTCACCGCGGCGAAGCAGTACTTCATCGTCGACAAGCTCGCCGGCGGCGCCAAGGACCTCGCGCGCCAGGAATCCGCGCTCGCCGACACCGTCGCGCACCTGCCGGCATTCGTCGCGCTGTTTGCCGGCGATGACGACGCGTACAAGCTCACGCTCAAGCCCGATGTCAGCCCGGTCTACGAGGGCATCAGCGTGCACCGCGCGCTGCAGAAGTACGCGCCGATCGTGATCGAGCACCTGTTCCTCGCTCGCTGCGTGCCGGGCGCCACGGTGACCACCGAGCTAGAGCCCGCCGCCGTGCACGCCGCAGTCGCCGGCGGTGCGCAGCTCGGGCTCGTGATCAACACGCTCACGCTCGAGCAGGTGATCCACGTCGACGAGCTGGGTGCGCTGCTGCCGTTTGGATCGACTGCGTTCGCGCCCACGCTCGCAAAGCTGGTCTCGTTCTTCGTCGATCCCGACGAAGACCTGGTCTGAGGCTTGAGATGCCGCCTGGATGCGCACATCCGGCGCGGATTCTCACCATTGACAGCTAACTCCCTTTTTTTTTATCGTGCCGGTTCACTCGAGACGGGGTAACCATGACGGCGGCGCGCGTGGTGTTGGTGTCTTCCGGAATAGCGCGCGTCGCGCTGATCGGCGGCGTGTTGTTCGGTTGGCTAGGTTGCGCCTCGTCCGAGGACGATACGCGTAGCTCGTGTGAGCGATTGCGGGATCACATGGTCGCGCTGCGGCTCTCGGACGTACCGCAGCCGGATCGACATGCGCATCGCGAAGCACTCACGGCTTCGCTTGGGGAGCGTTTTGTCGACAGCTGCCAACAGCTGCCCAGCACTCAGGTGAAATGCGCGCTTGCCGCGAGGGATTCAACAACCCTGACAGCGTGCGCGTCGCAGTAGCTGCACTCGCTCGTTCGTTTGCCGTCGTCGCTTCGTAGTCGCTTTTGCAATCGTGGGGAGGTTTATGGGTTCGAGGTCCTTGCACGCTCGTCACTCGTTTCGAGCGCGGTTGATGGCCGCGGCAATGGCGCTTGTGGCAGTCGGAGGTCTGCGGCCGGCGGCCTCCGAACCAGGTGACGTCTTCAGTGTCGCGGCGCCAGCGGTCGGCGCCGCAGCACGCCGCGGTGCGGACATCGCAGACGGAGACGCGAGCGTGTCGGGGCAGACCGGCGCGATGCGCTATCGGTTTCCGATCTCCGTTCCGCCGGGTCGCATGCAACCGACGCTCTCACTCGAGTATTCGTCCCAGGCGGGGATTTACGGGAGCCTTGCAGCGAACTGGAGCCTCGGCGGTGTGCCGATCATCAGCGAGGACACCAGCCGTGGACGACTGGCCGGCGGCAAGCGCTACGAGAGCTCGCTCGCCGGAGGCCGGCCGCTGATCGAGGTCGACGAACCGGGCGCTGGTGTCCGCTACCGCGCCCAGAGCGAGGGCACAGTTCGATACCAGCGCTTCGCCACTGGCGTCGATTTCTGGTGGAGGGCGCTGACACCGGAAGGCACGACGCACTTCTTCGGTCACAAAGACGCGCACACCGCCGGCTGCTCGATCATCTCGGACGGCTATGCGCCGCTCACGCGCTCCGTCGACGCGTTTGGAAACGCGATCGACTACATCTACGAACCCGGTGCAGTTGGCGAGTGCCGGCTCAAGGCGATCACGTGGGGGCAGAACGACGATGCGCACCTCGGCACATTCGCGGCCGTCGAGCTGGTCTACGACGAGTCCGCGCCAACGTGTAACGGCGTGGCCGTCGGGTCACAGACGAGCTACCGCACCGGCGTCAAGATCGTCACGGGCGGAAGCCAGGTCCGCGAGATCGTTGCCGCTGCGTTCGCGCCCACAGCGACGGCACTCGTGACGACTGAACCGATTCCGCGGTCCAGCGCCTTGCACACGCGCACCATCTCGCTCGGGTATGCGGCAGCCACCGCAGGGTGCAACGGCGGCCACGCACCGTATCGCGCGTTGGCGTCGATCGGCGAGAGCGCCATTGGGGCGGATCCGCAGACGCTGGTCACATTGCCCGCCATCACCTTCGAGTACGGCGAGGCTGCGCTTCCGTGGGTCTCGACGCAGGTCACGTCGCAACCGCTGCCGTGGCTCCCGACAGGCGGTGTGGCCAACTCCGCGCACAACCTGGGGTGGGGCTATCGATTCTCGGGTAGCAGGGAATGGCCGACGGTGGAAGCGACGATGCTCGACGTGGACGGCGATGGCCGGCTCGACCGTCTGGCCAATGATCCGATCTTCGACGGGGGTGGCATGAGGTTTTGCCGCGCGCGCTGGGAGCGCAACCTCGGCGTCAACAGCGCGGGCCAGATCGAGTTCGCGACGGAACGCTTCATCGACATGCCGACCCTGAAATGGGCGACGCCCGACGGCGATGACGATCCCTACGACGGAGGTGCCTACGCCCGTCAGAATGAAGCGCGGGGCGGTGATGAACGGTGCGCGCTCAACTACCAGCGCACCGGCTACGTGAACTCCAACGACGGCACCGCTTCGTCCGCGGGTCTGCTGTGTCAGCCGCTGGGGACCGAGTGTCCGGCGAGCGGCATCTGCGCGAATGGCGACGATTGCACGCGCAAGACGCTGCCTACGCAGAACACCATGTTCGCGTGGCGCTGGTTCGATATCGACGGCGATCATCGTCCCGATCTGGTGGGCTCGCCGATCCGCGGCGGCTTGGTTTCTTACAACCTGCAACAGGGAAACGGTATCGCCGGGCTGACGCCGCTCAACAACGCTCCCAGAGAGACGGCGATCTTGTGGGGCCGTTTCTTCGATCCTCCTCCGGGGACCGTCACCGGATTTCCGCCGTGCCCACAGACGTCCTATACCGCCAAGCCCGGTGACACGACGAGCCCGTACACGATGTGCGGCGGGATGTTTCCTTGGTTCGTGTATCGAAACCACGGCAACGGAATCTTTGGTCGGCCGCGGGATCGAGTCCAGGGCGCCGACCCGCACACCCACTCGAGGTGGGGCCCGATTCCCGACGAGATCATCTACCAGCCGATCCCGCTGGAGTCATCGGCCGGCGATGCAGCGCTCACCTCGATGCCAGTTGGCGAGTCTGAGGGCACCGCCGATCTCGATGGTGATTCGTTCGCCGATGCCGTGTTCCGCGGCTATGGGTCGTTCATCACGAGCTGGAAGGTCTATCGCAACGACGGAACGGGTCGCCTCGTTCCCGCCGCAGGCGCGGCACCGTTCCAGTTTCCGACCGGCCCCGATGACAGTCTGCATCGCACGGCGTTCGATTCAAACTCGCCAGATCCAGTGCAGGTCGAAGGTTTGGTCGATCTCGAGGGGGATGGCCTTGTCGAGCATTGGAAGTCGGGATGCGCCGACTGCATAGCGATCGTGGCGACGAACGATGGCACCGGGTTTCGGCAGTCGCTGTTCGGCGGTGGGGAGCTCAACGCGCCGCGTCTGGGCACTGACGGGCGGACGACGGGCGTCGTCAGTGGCCCGTTCGGCCCGTTCACGGCGCAGGCGAGCCGCATCGACGCTCGGCGAACGCTCGACGTCGACTTCGACGGTCGCGTGGATATCGTCCGGTTTGCGGACGGCACGACGCTGCCCGTCGCACAATTCAACGTCGGCGGTGCTTTCGCAAACCCGACCGCAGGCCCGATCGGATACGGCCCGGCGTTGCTTCGGCAAATCGTCGCCTCTAACACCATCGCGGACTGGTTTCCCGGCTTCGCGTACACGTGGGAGGTGCGGTCGGACATGATCGACCTCGACGGCGACGGCATCACCGAGGGTGTCGACTTCGGCAGCGCGTTTGCCAACGGCGGGGCCATGAGCCTGCGGCGCATACCGACCCCGACCGCACCGCCCCGGCTCCTCGTTTCGATCGACAACAATCGCGGGGCGACCACCACGATCCGCTACAGCTCGATGCAGG